>JBEQAM010000143.1:0-5647 GCA_041640375.1 Rehaibacterium sp.
ACGCTCGCCGCGCGGCCGCAGCCGCAGGCGCGGCTTGCCGCCTTCCTGCTCTACCCGCCCGAGCGCGAGGGCACGGACGCGGCGCCGCGGCTGGTGTCGGCCCCGCAAGCGCTGGCCTGGCTCGATGCCGCCGAGGCGCTGGCGCCAGAGGACCCGCGCCCGGCCTGGGCACGGCTGCTGGCCTGCCACGGGGAGGAGGCAGTCTGCGGCCGCGCGCAGGCGCTGGCGCAGTTGCAGCGGCTGGAGGCCGACAATGCCGCGGTCTGGCTGCTGGCGGCCAGCCGCAGCCGCGAGGACGGCGAGCGCCAGCAGCACCTGGCGCGGATGTTGCAGGCGACGCACTATGCGACCGGCTTCCAGGCGCTGGTGCAGCTGCTGTACGAGGCCTGGCGCCAGCTGCCGCTGCCGCCTCGGGATGCGGCGACGCAGCGGGCGCTGGACCGGGCGCTGGCGAACGGGCTGCCGGCCGACGACGAGGTCGTTCGCGGCACGCTGGCACTGACCCAGATCACCTCCCATGCCTTCCTCGCGCTGCAGCCGGCGATGCGCCACTGCGCGCCCGAGGCGGTCGCGGACCGGGAGGACGGCCTGCGCCGGGCCTGTCTCGGCCTGCTCGAGAAGATCGCCGCCGACGAAAGCAGCGTGATCGGGCCACAGCTGGCATTGCCGCTGCTGGTCCGGCTCAGCGCCGGGGATCCGGCCGCGCAGGCGCACTGGCGCGAGCGGCTGCGCGCGCATGCCTGGGTCTACGAGCAGGGGGCGACCCAGCACTCGGCGCAGCTCGGGTCGGCGGATGCGCTGCGCGCCTATCTCGCCGCCTTCGCGAGCCGCGGCGAGCTGGCCGCCGTGCGCGAGCTGATGCGGCGTGCCGGCGTCCCGGCCACGCCGCCGCCGGACTGGCTGCCCGTCCATCCGCAGCTGCGGGCGCTGCTCGCGGACGGCCGCCTGCCCGACTGAAGGCGGCGCTCAGTCCGCCGGCACGGTGCGCTCGCGCGCCCAGGCGCGCAGCGCGTTCACCTTCTCCGCCATCAGCACCGACAGCGGGCGGGTGCTGCGGATCGCGTCGAGCAGCAGCGTCTCGTTCACCGGCGCGCTGGCGGCGTGGGCGGCGTACAGCGCGCCGACCACGCATTGTTCGATCTCGGCGCCGGAAAAGCCCGCCGAGGCGTCGGCCAGGGTGATCAGCGAGAACGCGCCCCAGTCCACCTGCCGTTTCTCCAGATGGATGCGGAAGATCTCGGCGCGGGCGGTGACGTCGGGCAGGTCGACGAAGAAGATCTCGTCGAAGCGGCCCTTGCGCAGCAGCTCGGGCGGCAGCGCGTGGACCTGGTTGGCGGTGGCGACGAGGAAGACTTTCGACTTTCTCTCCGCCATCCAGGTCAGCAGGTAGCCGAGCACGCGCCGCGACACGCCGCCGTCGCTGTCGCCGCTGCTGGCCAGGCCCTTCTCGATCTCGTCCATCCACAGCACGCAGGGGGCGAGCTGCTCGGCGGAGGCCAGCGCCTCGCGCAGGTTCTTCTCGGTTTCGCCGTGGTACTTGTTGTAGAGCGTGCCGAAGTCGAGCCGCAGCAGCGGCACCTTGAGGCCGCCGGCCACCGCCTTGGCCGCCAGCGATTTGCCGCAGCCCTGCACGCCGAGCAGCAGGATGCCGCGCGGCGGATCCAGCCCCGGCGGCGCATCGCCGCCGAACACCACCCGGCGCTGCTCGACCCAGCGCTTGAGCCGCGTCAGGCCGGCCACGTCGGCGAAGCGCGCGGTGTCGTATTCGAAATGCAGGTGGCCGCTGCGGTTGAGCAGCTCGAACTTGAGCCGGGCCAGTTTGGGCAGGTCGGCGGCGCCGATCGCGCCGTCGTCGTAGATCAGGTGACGGGCGATGCGGCGGGCGTCGGTGAGGTTCAGGCCGCGCAGGTTGCGCACCATCGCCGTGACCGCCTCGCCGTCCATCTCCACCCGCCGCCCGCCGTGCTCGCGGGCGTAGACCATGGCCTCGTCGCGCACCATCTTCAGCAGCGCGTTCTCGTCCGGCAGGCGCGGCGAGAAGCGCACCGCCAGCGTCTCGAGTTCGGGCGGCAGCTCGACCCGGGCGCCGACCAGCACCAGCACGTGCTCGCCGCACTCGCGCCGCTGCACGATCTCGCGCAGCATCCGCCGGGTGGTGGCGTAGCCGAGGTAGGGGTGGAAGTCGAACAGCAGGTAGATGCCGCGCTGGTCGGCGGCCTTGATCGCGCGCAACGTGGTCGAGGCGTCCGGCGGCACCGGCTCGGCCTCCTCGCGGTCGATGTCGACCCGGCGCATGCCTTCGGTGATCGACCAGCGGTACAGTGCGCGCCACACATGCATCAGCACGTGCCGGAACAGATCGACCACGCGCGCCTCGTCGGGCGTCTCGATGACGATCAGCGGGGTGTTGGCGCGTACGAGGGAGGCGAGATCCTGCAGTTCGCTCATGGCGGCTCCGTCCGGAAAGCCGGGCCACGATAGCAGAGGGCTGCGCGTTGGCCCGGCGCAGGCGGCCGGTGTAGAGTCCGCGCAGGTTCCGGAACGACAAGGCTCGCCATGCGCAGGATCCTCGTTGCCAGTTCCAAGGGCGGTTGCGGCAAGACCACGATCGCCACCCATCTCGCCGCCCGTTTCGCGCTGGATGGGAAGCGCACCGCGCTGGTCGACGCCGACCGTCAGGCCTCCGCGATGCACTGGTGCGAGAAACGTGCCGGCCTGGAGACAGCCGTGCTGCCGGTGGACGGCACGCGCCGACACTGGGACCGCGCGCTGCCCGGCGACGCCCAGGTGGCGGTGATCGACGGCCCGGCCGGAGCGATGGCGGAGGATCTGGCGCATTTTCTCGATGTGGCCGATGCCGTGCTGGTGCCGGTATTGCCCTCGGCGCTGGACATCGAGGCCACCGTGCCCTTTCTCGACTCGCTCGCCGAACACCCGCGGGTGCGCAAGGGCAGGCTCCCGGTCGCGCTGGTGGGCAACCGGCTCAGGCCCTGGACCCATGCCTCGCAGCAGGCGCTGGCGCAACTCGGGACCTGGCCGTATCCGCTGGTGGCCGCGCTGCGCGACACCCAGGCCTATGTGCTGCTGGTCGGCCTGGGCAAGAGCCTGTTCGACTATCGCTCCGAACAGGTGCGTAGCCATCAGGCGGACTGGACGCCGTTGTTCCGCTGGCTCAAGCGGCACGGCTGAAGCGCCGGCTTCCGGGCCCTGCGTCATAATCCGGCCGACGCTGTCACAGCGGGCACCTCATGCGCGAATTGATCCTGTTGCGTCACGCCCACGCCGAGCCGGCCGCGCCGGGACAGGCCGACATCGACCGTCCGCTGTCATTGCGCGGGCAGGCCGAGGCGGAGGCCGCCGGCCGCTGGCTGAAGACGCACGGTTTCCTGCCCGACCAGGTGGTGTGCTCGCCGGCGCGACGCACCCGGGAGACGGTCGAGCGCGTGCTGCAGTCGCTGGGCTTCGTCGACACGCGACTGGACGAGCGCATCTACGAGGCCACGCCCGGCACCCTGATCGCAGTGGCCGACGCCCACCGCGACATCCCGCGGCTGCTGCTGGTCGGCCACAATCCCGGCTTCGAGCAACTGTGCGCGCTGCTGAGCACCGGCCAGTCCGGCGACTGTCGCGGCATGCCGACCGCCGGCATCGCCGTGCTGCGACTGCCGGCCGGGGCGCCGCTGGAGCCGGGCATCGCGCAACTGGCCGCCTACTGGTCGCCGTGAGGCCATGCCCGCGGGACTGACTGCCCTGCTGCTCGCGCTCGTGGCCCTGCCCGCGGCGGCGGACCCGGAAGCCGATGGCGGACAGACCTACGGACGGATCGACGCGGCACGTTCGGAGGTCGGCTTCAGCGTGCGGCTGCGCTGGCTGCAGAAGATCGACGGCCGCTTCGCCCGCTTCGTCGGTCGTATTTCGCGGCTGTCCGGCGACCGGCGCCGGGTCGAGGTGGAGGTGGACGTGGCCAGTCTCGACGTGAAGGGGCGCGCGAATCTGACCGCATGGGCGCTGTCCGAGGACTTCTTCGATGTCGCCAATTACCCGGTGATCGTCTTCGTCTCCGAGCCGTTCGATGCCGCACTGGCGCGCGACGGTGGCGAGCTGCGCGGCGAGCTGAGCCTGCGCGGCGTGACCCGCCGGGTCGGTTTCGAGCTGCTGCCGGCGGCCTGCGCGTCGCCCGGCCATGCCTGTGCCGTGCACGTGCGTGGCGTGGTCAGGCGCAGCGACTTCGGCATGGACGCCAACCGCTTCGCGGTGCAGGACCGGGTCAAGCTGGAGTTGCAGGTGCGACTGGCCGAGGCGGTGCAGTGAGCCCGCGGCGCGCGGCGCTGCTGCTGGTGCTGCTGGCGCTGGTCGGCTGCGGCCGGCTGCCGGTCAGGCAGCTCGACGAGGCCGAGCGTCTGGCCGAACAGGCGCGGCCGAGCGCGGTGGATTGCGTGCGTGAGGATGCCTGCGCGATCGATTCCGCGCTGTACGCGCTCGGCGAACAGGCGCTGGCCGAGGCGACCGCGGAAGCGCCGGCGCACCGGGTGCTGCTGCTGGAGGGCGGCGAGGACGCGCTGCTGGCGCGCATCCATCTGATCCGCAGCGCGCGGCGCAGCATCGAGCTGCAGAGCTTCATCTTCGCCGAGGACGACGCCGGCTTCTTCGTGCTCGGCGAGCTGCTCGACGCCGCCCGTCGCGGGGTGCGGGTGCGGGTGTTGCTCGATCAGCTGTTCAGCGTCGATGACACCCGGCTGCTCGCCGCGCTGGCGACCGCGCACGCCAATTTCCAGATGCGCATGTACAACCCGACCTTCGGCAAGGCCAGCACCGGCCCGCTGGAGTTCGGCGCCGGCATCCTGTGCTGCTTCCGCCGCTTCAACCAGCGCATGCACACCAAGCTGCTGCTGGTCGACGGACTGGTCGGGATCACCGGCGGGCGCAACTACCAGAATCGCTACTTCGACTGGGACAGCGGCTACAACTACCGCGACCGCGACATCCTGGTGGCCGGGCCGGTGGGCGCGACGATGCGCGCCGGCTTCGAGCTGTTCTGGACCCACGCGCGCAGCGTGCCGATCGCCCGGCTCAACGATGTCGCCGCGCATCTGCTCGCCCACGCCGGCCCGCCGCCGCTGCTGCCGGCGCCGCGGCTCACCCGTGCCGGACGCATCCTGCGGATCTCGCAGGCGGCATCCGATCCCGTGGCGGTGCATGAGCGGCTGGTCGCGCCCTCGTTCGCGGTCGGCCGGGTCGATTATTTCGTCGATCCGCCCGAGAAGCACGAGCGCGGCAGCGATCCCCTGTACGGGGAGATCTCGCACCGGCTGCAGTCGCTGGTGGCCGGCGCCGAGCGATCGGTGGTGCTGCAGACGCCCTACCTGGTGCTCTCGCGCGAGGCGCGGCAGACCTTCCGCGCGCTGCGCCGGCGCGAGAATTCGCCGGAAGTGCTGGTGTCCACCAACAGCCTGGCCGCGACCGACGCCTGGCCGGTGTACGCGCTCTCGCACAAGTACAAGCGCACCTACCTGCGCGACCTGGGTTTCGACATCCGTGAGTACAAGCCGTTTCCCGCCGATGCGCCGATCGACCTGGCCGCCACCGGCGCGCTCGACGCCGAGGTCGCCCCGTCCGGCGCGCCGCTGACCGATGCGCCGACGGCCTT
>JBEQAM010000144.1:0-3690 GCA_041640375.1 Rehaibacterium sp.
GTCGCGCACGGCACGGTAGCCGTCGTCGTCCATGTCGCGCGGGTCGGGCAGGGCCCAGTCCTCACGGCGTTTCGCCGGCACCCATGGACAGCTGTCGCCGCAGCCCATGGTGACGACGGCGTCGAATGCGATGCCGGCGATGTCGTCGAGCGACTTGGAGCGATGCGTGGTGAGGTCGTAACCCAGTTCGGCCATGAAGCGTACCGCCTTGGGGTTGATCCGCCCCGACGGGCGCGAGCCGGCGCTGTGGGCTTCGACGCCCTCGCCGCCATGCAGGCGGGCAAAGGCCTCGGCCATCTGGCTGCGGTTGGAGTTTTCCACGCAGACGAAGAGGATGCGCTTGCGCATCGGGTCGCTCACAGCGCGCTCGGCCGCAGCGGCGTGTCGGTGGCGATCGTCAGTCCGACGCAGGGGTTGCAGCGTTGCCACTGCGCGCGCGCGTCGTCGCGGCAGCACGGGTCGGCGCCCAGCGCCTGGGAATAGAAGCGGATGCCCGCTTCCAGGTCGGTGACGTGCAGGTCCACGTGCAGGCAGGTCATGGCGGTTCCCTCGATCACTTGGTGGGGCGGCGGGATGGCGTCGGGGCACAGGCTTCGCCGGCGCAGCAGTTCTCGGTCAGGTAGCCGAGCAGGGCATTCATCCGGGCGTAGTCGGCCGAGACGTGGATGGTGCGTCCTTCGCGGCGATCCTTGACCAGCCCGGCCGCGCGCAGGGTGTTCAGATGTGCGCTCAGGGTGGCGGGCGGGATATCGAGCCGGTCGCGCAGTTCACCGACGGTCAGGCCGGCGCGGCCAGCCTGGACCAGCTTGCGGAAGGCCTCCAGTCGATGCGCCTGGCCGAGGGCGCGGAGGGCGAGCAGGGCGGCGTCGGTATCCATATGACGCCACATTTCCAGAAAAATGGAACAATGTCAAGCGCCGGATGTGCCGGCTAACATGCCGGCTGCTCTTCATCGCCGCCGCCATGCCGCCACGTCAACGTCTGTGCATCGTCGTTCCCGCCTTCAACGAGGCGCAAACCCTGCCCGCGCTGCAGGCGCGCATCGCCGCCGTGCTCGACACGCTCGACCTCGACGGGCGGGTGCTGTACGTGGACGACGGCAGCCGCGACAACACCTGGCAAGTGATGGCAGACCTGGCCGCGGGCGATCCGCGCGTGTCGGCGCTGCGCCTGAGCCGCAACTTCGGCAAGGAGCTGGCGCTGACCGCCGGTCTGGATCACGCCGATGCCGATGCGGTGGTGGTGCTCGACGCCGACGGCCAGGATCCGCCGGAGCTGATCCCCGCGTTCGTCGCCAAATGGCGCGAAGGCTTCGATGTGGTCTACGGCACCCGCCTGGCGCGTGATGGCGAGAGCTGGCTGAAGAAGTTCACCGCCGCGACGTTCTACCGGGTGATGGCGTGGCTGTCGTCCACGCCGGTGCCGCGCGATACCGGCGACTTCCGGCTGATGTCGCGGCGCGCGCTGGACGCGCTCGGGAAGCTGCGCGAGCGGCACCGTTTCATGAAGGGCCTGTTCGCCTGGGTCGGCTTCCGCCAGTGCGCGATCCCCTATCACCGCCAGGCGCGGCTGGCCGGACGCAGCAAGTTCAACTACTGGCGGCTGTGGAATTTCGCACTGGAGGGCATCACCAGTTTCTCCACGGTGCCATTGCGGATCGCCACCTATGTCGGCCTGCTGACCTCCCTGCTGGCCTTCGTGTTCGGCGTCTGGGTCGTGCTCAAGACGCTGCTGTGGGGCGACCCGGTGGCGGGCTATCCCTCGCTGATGGTGGTGATCCTGTTCCTCGGCGGCATCCAGCTGATGGCGCTCGGGATCATCGGCGAGTACCTGGGGCGGTTGTACGACGAAGCCAAGCAGCGGCCGCTGTACCTGGTCGACGAGTGGCGGCCGGCGCGTAGCGACTGAACCGGCTTGCCGGGTTCCGCAGGCGGCGGGCGACGTGCGCGGACGTCCCATCCGATGACCGGCCGGCGCGCGCGGCACTGCCTCGCTCGGCACCGATTACCCCCTGTCGCGACGACCGGACTATGATCGTCCCATCACCGTAGCCCAGGGAGGTTGCCATGCGTACCGTCCGTCAGCTGCTGGAGGAGAAGGAGCGGCGTCTGATCGCGATCGCTCCCGACGCGGCCGTGCTCGACGCGATCCGGCTGATGGCCGAGCACGGCATCGGTGCGGTGCTGGTGATGGAAGGCGGGCGGCTGGCCGGCATCCTCTCCGAGCGCGATTACGCCCGCAAGGTGATCCTGCAGGGACGGTCTTCGTCGAGCACGACGGTACGCGAGGTCATGACCACGCCGGTGGTCACCGTGACACCGGACGACAGCTCCGACGCCTGCATGCAGCTGGTCACCCACGAGCGTATCCGCCACCTGCCGGTGGTCGAAGACGGGCGCGTGGTCGGCGTGGTCTCGATCGGCGATCTGGTCAAGGCGGTGATCGAGGACCAGCAGGAAGAGATCCAGCACCTGCACCGCTACATCGCGAGTTGATGCACGCTGGCGCAGGTCGCCGTCGATGTGCTCAGGTCGGGCAGACCTTTCGATCCGGCGCTGCATGGGGTTTGACCGGAATGACGGTATCTGCAACGTGGCGGCAGAACCACGATTTGCCACCTCCGGCGGCAAGCGCGGCATGGATCCCGGCTCTCGCCGGGAGGGCGGACCCTGGATGCTTTCCCGGTCCCCGGTTTTTTTTCAATCGAACACCGGCCCGGCCACCTGCGAATACACGGCGATGAAATGGCACACGCTGCCGGCGATGACGAAGCCGTGCCAGATGGCGTGCGCGTAGGGCAGGCGGCGGCTGAGGTAAAACAGCGCGCCCACGGTGTAGGCGATGCCGCCGGCGAACAGCCAGGCCAGCGTCCAGCCCGGCAGCAGGCGCAGCATCGGCTCGATGGCGATCAGCGCCAGCCAGCCCATCGCCACGTAGATCAGGGTCGAGAGCAGTTTGAACCGGCCAGTGAAGAACAGCTTGAACACGCAGCCGGCCAGCGCCAGTGTCCAGATCGTCGCCAGCAGCCCCCAGCCCCACGGGCCGCGCAGGCCGACCAGTGCGAACGGCGTGTAGGTGCCGGCGATCAGCAGGTAGATCGCGCAGTGGTCGAGCACCTTCAGTCGTGACTTGGCCCCCGGATGCCGGATGGCGTGATAGAGCGTGGAGGCGAGATAGAGCAGCAGCAGGCTGGCGCCGAACACGATCGCGCCGGCCAGTTGCCAGCCGTCGCCGAAGATGGCCGCCAGCGTGATGAGCACCGCGCCGCCGGCCAGCGCAGCGACCGCGCCCAGGCCGTGGGTGAGGGCGTTGACGAGTTCTTCTCGCAGCGAATGGGTGGCAGTCATGGCGGGCGATCGGCGCGGCAGGATGCCGGACAGCTTACGCCAGCATTCCGGCGCGGTTTCGAGCAATTGCTCGACCGCCGCGGCGGTCAGTCCACCGCGACGGCGTGCGCGTGCTCGCGGGTGGCGGCGAAGGTCACGTCGGGCCAGCGCTCCTGGGCGAGCTGCAGGTTGACCCGGGTGGGCG
This sequence comes from Rehaibacterium sp., assembly GCA_041640375.1. GTDB lineage: Bacteria > Pseudomonadota > Gammaproteobacteria > Xanthomonadales > Xanthomonadaceae > Rehaibacterium. The sequence goes on from JBEQAM010000144.1 coordinate 3,532, forward strand.
CGAGGTAGACCAGCTCGCCGGCGGCGTCCAGGGCGAGGTTCATCGCGTTCTTCTCGCGGAACTCCTCCAGCTTCTTCGCGTTGTCGCAGCGGATCCAGCGTGCGGTGTGGACGTTGACCTGCTCGAAGCTGGCATCGACGCCGTATTCGTCCTTGAGCC
>JBEQAM010000144.1:3700-5619 GCA_041640375.1 Rehaibacterium sp.
CGCACCCAGGATCAGATCGTTGCTCATCAGCGGGCGGAAGAACTGGGTGGCGCCCTCCTCGCTGAGCTGCGCCAGGCCCTTGTGGAGTTGCTTGATCTTCAGCGGGTCGCGCAGGCGAGCGCGGCGGAACAGTTCCGGGGCGAAGTTGGGGATGCCGGTGAAGGAGATCGCCTCGCCCTCGGTGAAGGTATCGCCGATCGAAATGGTGCCGTGGTTGTGGATGCCGATCACGTCGCCCGGCCAGGCTTCGGCGGCGATTTCGCGGTCGGAAGCCATGAAGGTGAGCGCGTTGGCGAGCTTCACCTCCTTGCCCGAGCGTACATGGAAGGCCTTCATGCCGGCGCTGAAGCGGCCCGAGCACACGCGCATGAAGGCGACGCGATCGCGGTGTTGCGGGTCCATGTTGGCCTGGATCTTGAACACGAAGCCGGTGAGTTTTTCCTCGGTCGGCTGCACCTGGCGTGTCGTGGTCGCGCGGGGCTTCGGCGCGGGCGCGTGCTCGACGAAAAAGTCCAGCAGCAGCTGGACGCCGAAGTTGTTCACCGCCGAGCCGAAGAACACCGGCGTCTGCCTGCCGGCGAGGTATGCATCGTGGTCGAACGGGTGCGAGGCGCCCGCGACCAGCTCCAGCTCCTCGCGCAGTTCGCGCAGCATGTCGGCGCCGATGCGCGCCTCCAGCGCCGGGTCGTCGAGCGAGGCGAAGATGGTGCTGTCCTGGCGGGTGAAGTTGCGGCCCGACTCGTACAGGTGCACCTCGCCGGTGAGCAGATGCACCACGCCCTTGAGTCGCTGGCCCATGCCGATCGGCCAGGTGATCGGCGCGCACTGGATCTTCAGCACCGACTCGATCTCGTCGAGCAGTTCGATCGGTGGCTTGCCCTCGCGGTCGAGCTTGTTGATGAAGCTCATGATCGGCGTGTCGCGCAGGCGGCACACCTCCATCAGCTTGATGGTGCGCTCCTCCACGCCCTTGGCCACGTCGATGACCATCAGCGCCGAGTCCACCGCGGTGAGCACGCGGTAGGTGTCCTCGCCGAAGTCGGCGTGGCCGGGGGTGTCGAGCAGGTTGACGATGCGGCCCTCGTAGGGGAACTGCATCACCGAGCTGGTCACCGAGATGCCGCGCTCCTTTTCCAGCGCCATCCAGTCGGAGGTGGCGTGGCGCGCGGCCTTGCGGCCCTTGACCGAGCCGGCCATCTGGATGGCGCCACCGAACAGCAGCAGCTTTTCGGTCAGCGTGGTCTTGCCGGCGTCGGGGTGCGAGATGATCGCGAAGGTGCGCCGGCGCAAGGTTTCGGTGCGTTGCTCGGACATGAACTGGGGCGCGCCGCGGCGCAGGCCGTGGCGGGGATGGGTGGCGGAGAGGGCGGAAGAAAAAGTATAAGGCAACACGGAGAAAGTCCATCCTGGAATTGTTCCGTGGTCGCGAGTCCGGCGCCGGTCCGGACTCGCTCCCGCGGATCAAACACTTGCGTGTTTGACCCGCGAACGCGCCCTCCTTGGCGCGCGGCAACGCTGACTCGATCAGCGTTGCCACAGCAGCGGCGCGGGCTTGCGCCGGCTATTGTCCGGGGATGGCGATCGCGCCCTGTGCCCCGGCGAGGCGGAACGGGATCGACTCCAGCTTCATCCCGCGGTTGACCTGCACCACGAAGTGCAGGTGCGGGCCGCTGGAAAAGCCCGTGTTGCCAGAGTGGCCGATGTGCTGGCCGGCGCGCACGCGCTGGCCCTCGCGCACCAGCACGCCATGGTCGGCGGCCAGGTGGGCGTAGACGGCCATCGTGCCGTCGTCGTGCAGGATGCGGATGTGGTTGGCGCGGCTGGCGTATTTTTCCCGGTCCATGCCGGCCCTGTGGAAATCGGACTCGACCTGCATCACCACGCCCTCGCGCGCCGCCAGCACCGGCGTACCCTCGGGC
>JBEQAM010000145.1:0-5619 GCA_041640375.1 Rehaibacterium sp.
GCTCGAACTCACCGTCACCGCGCCCGATGTCGCCGCGCTCGATGCGTTGCGTGCGCGCCTGGCTGCCGCTGCGCTGCGGGTCGAATTGACCGCCGCCACGCCCGGCAGCCGCGGTGTCGAAGGTCGCCTGCGGATCCGGGGCGACGCATGAAGGCCTGGCTGGCATCGCTGTCCGCGCGCGATCGCCGCGTCCTGGTCATCGGCACGGCGCTGGTCGCGGCCATGCTGCTGTGGGCCTTGGTCTGGGAACCGCTGGCGCGTTCGCGCGAGGCATTGCGCGCAGAAGCCGCCGACAACGCCGCGGCCCTGGCCTGGATGCGACCGGCTGCCGAACGGCTGATCGCGCGTGGCGGTGTTGCCGCGACGCCCTCGTCCGATGGCCGCTCGCTGCTCGCCCGCGTCGATGCCGGCGCGCGCGAGGCGGGCCTGGCGGCGAGCCTGCTCGGCGTCGAGCCGCAGGGCGGCGATCGCGTGCGCGTGCAGTTCGGCGGCGCCGACTTCGACCTGCTGGCAGGCTGGCTGGAGCGCGCCGCCGCTGCCGGCATCGTCATCGAGGAATTTTCCGCGCAGCGCGCCGCCGGCCCCGGCCGCGTCGATGCGCGCCTGGTGCTGCGCGAGGGTGTCCGCTGATGCGGCGTGCGTGGTGGGTCCTCGCCGGTGTGCTGGTCTTCGTGGCCGCGCTGCTGGTATTGCTGCCCGCATCGGTCGCCTTGCGGCCGCTCCAGGCGCACGTCCCCGGCCTGCGCTTCGAAGAGGTGTCGGGCACGGTCTGGCGCGGCCGGGCCGGGCGGGCGCTGATCGGCGCGCACGATTACGGCCGCCTGCAGTGGCGGGCCCATCCGCTGGCGCTGCTGCGTGGCGCTCTGGCTGCCGATATCGACTGGCAGGGTGGCGACCGCCATGCGCGGGGCCGGGTGGCCTACGGCTTCGGCGTGCTGCGCGCCGAGGCCGTGCGTGCCGAGTTCCCCGCCAGCCTGCTGCAGCGGGTACTGGACACGCCGGCGCTGCAACCACACGGCCGCGTCGAGGTGCACGTCGCGCGTGCCGAGTTTGCCGGCCGCGAACCGCGCCTGCTCGAAGGCGATGCCGTCTGGCGCGAGGCTGCCGTCAGCGGCGCGGCGCGCGCCGCGCTCGGCGAGATCCATGCCCACTTCGGCCTGCGGCCGGACGGCAGCGTCGGCGGTACGCTCGACGACGGCGGCGGTCCGCTGGCGGTAGCCGGCGATTTCCGTCTCGATGCCGGCGGCTACCGTGCCGAGCTGCTGCTCGATGCCCGCGACGCCGATGCCGCCGAAGCGCTGCAATGGGTCGGCCAGGCGCGGCCCGAGGGTGGGCGCGTGCTGCGGCTGGAAGGGCACTGGCTGGAATTTCCCCGGAGAGAACCGCGTTGAGCAGGCCGTTGCCGACCATCCACGGCATCGTCGAGCGCGACGAGGGCCGCAACCGCATCGAGGAGCTGGACCTGGAGTTCAGCAACGGCGAGCGCCGCCGTTACACGCGCATGAAGCCACGCGGCCACGGTGCGGTGATCATCGCCGCCATTCCCGACCCGGGCACGGTGCTGCTGATCCGCGAGTACGCCTGCGGTGTGCATCGTTATGAGCTGGGCCTGCCCAAGGGCCGCATCGATGCCGGCGAGACGCCGCTCCAGGCCGCCAACCGCGAGCTGAAGGAAGAGGCCGGGTTCGGCAGCCGCCGCCTGACCCTGCTGCGCCCGCTCACGCTGGTGCCGGCCTACATGGGCCACCAGACCCATCTGGTGCTGGCCGAGGATCTGTATCCCGAGCGCCTGCCGGGCGACGAACCCGAGCTGCCCGAAGTGATTCCGTGGCGCTTGGACGCCCTGCACGAACTGATGCTGCGCGAGGACTGTTCCGAGGGGCGCGCACTGGCCGCCCTGTTCATCGTCCGCGAATACCTGCAGCGGCGCGCGGCCGGGGGCGGCGATGGCTGAGTTGCGCGAGCGCTGCATCGCACTGGCGCGTCAGGCCGGCACGGCGATTCTCGAGGTCTACCGGCAGGATTTCGATGTCGTCGCCAAGCGCGACCGCTCGCCGCTGACCGAGGCCGACCTGGCCTCGCACCGGCTGATCGTCGCCGGGCTGTCGGCGCTGACGCCGGACATTCCGGTGCTGTCGGAGGAAGGCGCCGACATTCCCTGGGACGTGCGCCGGCCGTGGCGTCGTCACTGGCTGGTCGACCCGCTCGACGGCACCCGCGAGTTCGTCAAGAAGAACGGCGAATACACTGTCAACATCGCTCTGGTCGAGGACGGTGTGCCGGTGCTGGGCGTGGTGTACGCGCCGGTGCTCGACCACATGGTCCACGCCGAGCGCGGCGTCGGCGCTTTCCTGCGTCTGCCCGACGGCCGCGACGAGCCGCTGCGCACCCAGTGCCCCGCGCGGGCGCCGTTGCGCGTGGCCGCCAGCCGCTCGCACCTGGACGAGCGCACCGCGGCCGCTTTGGCGCGGATGGGCGAGGTGCAGACGTTCGGCCTCGGCTCCTCGCTCAAGTTCTGCCGCATCGCCGAAGGCCTGGCCGATGTCTATCCGCGCTTCGGCCCGACCAGCGAATGGGACACCGCCGCCGCCCAGTGCGTGCTGGAAGCCGCCGGCGGCGCCGTGCTCGCCCTCGACGGCACGCCGTTGCGCTACAACCGCAAGGCATCGCTGCTCAACCCCGATTTCATCGCGCTCGGCGACCCGTCGCTGCCGTGGCGGGAGTGGATGGTCTGAAGCCGGAAACCGGTTGCCGGAAGAGCGCGTTGGACTGTCCCCACCGAAGCGTGGCGGCGGGCGGGGCGATGGCAAGATGACACAGCACTCCCGCTTTCGCGGGAGTGGCGAAGCAAGCATGCTTTTCCGGTTTCCGAGCCCCGAGCCCTCCCCCATGCCCACCGACATCGACCGCCTGCTCCACATCATGGCCCGCCTGCGCGATCCCGAGCGCGGCTGTCCCTGGGACGTGAAGCAGACCTTCGCGACCATCGCGCCCTACACCGTCGAGGAGGCCTACGAGGTCGCCGACGCCATCGACCGCGGCGACTTCGACGACCTGCGCGACGAGCTGGGCGATCTGCTGCTGCAGGTGGTTTTCCACGCCCGCATGGCGGAGGAGGCGGGCCGCTTCGACTTCCGCGACGTGGTGGCCTCGATCTGCGACAAGATGGAGCGCCGCCACCCGCACGTGTTCGGCGACGCCCGCGTCGCCGACGCCGAGGCGCAGACGACGGCCTGGGAGGAGCACAAGCGCCGCGAGCGCGAGCGCAAGGGCGAGGATCGCAGCGTGCTGGCCGGCATCGGCCGCGGCCTGGCCGAGTGGCAGCGTGCCACCAAGCTGCAGAAGCGCGCCGCCCTGGTCGGCTTCGACTGGCCGGGTATCGATCCGGTGATCGCCAAGCTGCACGAGGAGATCGACGAGGTTCGCGAAGAGCTCAGGGCCGGCGTCGGGCACGACCGACTGCAGGACGAGATCGGCGACGTATTGTTCGTCTGCGTCAATCTCGCCCGCCACGCGAAGGTGGACTTCGGCGCTGCGCTGCGCCGCGCCAACCACAAGTTCGAGCGCCGCTTCCGCCGCATGGAGCAGCTTGCCGCCGCCGACGGCGTGGATCTGTCCACGCTCACACTCGAACAGCAGGACGCCTACTGGGACCGCGCCAAGGCCGAAGAGAAAGCCGACCGCCCACGGTAGCAACGGCGCAGTCCTCTGGCTCAGACTGAGGACGGAAATCGCGACCGGCCGGACCGCGGAGAGTCTCCTCGCTCCCGCCGGAGCGCCCCGGCTTGAACGGCCGAGGCCCAGGTCGCACCATCCCCGTGGAGGTGACCGACCATGAGCCAGCGCTACGCCAGCTTCCGCGAGTTCTATCCGTACTACCTGAGCGAACACAGCGACCGCACCTGCCGGCGGCTGCACTTCATTGGCAGTGCGTCGGTGCTGGGCGTGCTGGGCGCGGTGATCGCCGGCGCGCTCTCGCCGTGGTGGCTGCTCAGCCTGCCGCTGATCGGCTACGGCTTCGCCTGGGTCGGGCATTTCTTCTTCGAGAAGAACCGCCCGGCCACCTTCACCTATCCGCTGTATTCGCTGATCGGCGACTGGGTCATGTTCAAGGACATGCTCATCGGCCGCATCCGGTTCTGATTCAGTCGAGGAAGATCAGCCACGCCGCCAGCACCATCAGCGCGAAGCCGGCCAGGTGATTCCACTTGACCGGTTCGCCCAGGTACCAGACCGAGAAGCCGACGAACACGGTCAGTGTCACGAACTCCTGGATCGTCTTGAGCTGCACCGCCGAATAGACCGCGTGACCCATGCGGTTGGCCGGCACCTGCAGCGCGTACTCGGGCAGCGCGATCAGCCAGCTCACCGCGATCACCGCCAGCAGCGGCGCGGCCTTGAACTTCAGGTGGCCGTACCAGGCGAAGGTCATGAACACGTTGGAAGCGAACAGCAGCGCGATCGGCAGCAGGTAGGGCGTCAGCGAGGCGGGCATGGCGTCGTCCGGGGCGAGGCCGGCATCGGAGGGGAGGGCGCCGGCGGATCGCGCGGATTCTACGGCGCGGCGGCGGGGTGCGTGACGAACGCCTTCACCATGCCCGGTATCGTCCCTCAAGCCGCCTCGCGCAGTGCCCGTGCCGGTGGCGTGCGGACGATGCGGCGGGTGCCCCACCCGCCGGCGAGCATGGCGATGGCGATGCCGCCAAGGCCGCCGGCCAGCAGGCGATCCCACGGCAGGGCCGGGGCGAGCTGGAACAGCTCGCGCGCCACCAGCCAGCCGGTCGCCGCCGCGCCGCCCACCGCCAGCAGCGCGGCCATGCCGCCGAGTACGGCGAATTCGACCAGCACCGCGCCGCGCAACTGCGCGCGGCGGGCGCCGAGCGTGCGCAGCACGGCGCTTTCGTGGCGGCGCTCGCCGCCGGTGGCCTGCAGCGCGGCCAACAGCACCAGCACGCCGGCGGCCAGGCTGAAGGCCAGCACCATCTGCACCGCCTCGACCACGCGGCCGATCACCTCGCGCACCCGCGACAGGATGGCGTCGATGTCCAGCAGCGACAGGTTGGGATGGGCGCGGGTCAGCGCCGCCAGCTGGCGGTCGTGGCCGGGCGGCAGGTGGAAGCTGGAGATCAGGTTGTGGGCGGGCGCATCGTCGCCCAGCGCGCCGGGGTTGAGCAGCAGGAAGAAATTCACCCGGAAGCTGTCCCAGTCGGCCTTGCGCAGGTTGCTGATGGTCGCGGTGAAATCGCGCTCGCCCAGGCGCAGGGTGAGCGTGTCGCCCACCGTCAGGCCGAAGCGCCGTGCCCAGCCGGTTTCCACCGACACCTCGGCCGCGCGGCTGCCGGGCTCCCAGTAGGCGCCGGCGACCAGCGTGTTGGCGGGCGGGAAATCCTCGCGCCAACTGAAGTTGATCGGGCGATCCAGCCAGTTCGCGGCGCTGGCGTCGGGGAAACTCAGCTCCGCCGGCGGGCGGCCGTTGATGGCGACCAGCCGGCCGGTGGCGAACGGTTCCAGCCGTGGCGCGTCCACGCCGAGGTCGCGCAGCGCGGCGGCCACTTCCTCGGCCTGCGCCGGCTGCACGTTGAGCAGGAAGTAGTTGGGCGTGTCGGCCGGCAACTGGTC
>JBEQAM010000146.1:0-5590 GCA_041640375.1 Rehaibacterium sp.
GAGGTAGTCGAGGATGGCCGCTTCCGCCGCTACCGCGCCCAGGGCATCGAGCTGCTGGTCGGCGACGCCTTCGCGCTCACCGCCGATGACCTCGCCGACTGTCGCGCCGCCTACGATCGCGCCGCCCTGATCGCCCTGCCACCGGCCCTGCGCGAGCGCTACGTGCGCGAGCTGTACGCCCGCCTGCCCGCCGGCTGCATGACTCTACTGATCACCCTCGAATACCCGCCCGGCGAGAAGGAAGGCCCGCCCTTCAGCGTCGACGAGGCGGAAGTCCACCGCCTGTTCGAACCGGGCTGGCAGATCACCCTGGAGCAGCGCGTGGACATCCTCGACCGCGAGCCTTCGTTCCGAGAAGAAGGCGTCACCCGCCTGCACACCGCGGCCTACCGGTTGCGCAAGCGGTTGGGATAGGGCGGAAACCGGAAACCGGAAACCGGAAACCGGAAAAGCCTCACATGCCCGTCATCCCCGCGAAAGCGGGGATCCAGCGTCTTGCGCGCAGGCTGACAGGAGCGCGGAGTGGTCACGGACGCCGGGGCCCGTCCCGGCTACCATCGTCCCTTTCGCACGCCAGGAGTCGAACGATGCGTACATGGCTCAAGCGCAGCCTGCTGTCCCTGCTCGCCGTCGCCGTCGTCATCGCCGCCGTCGGCATCTTCGTGCTGCGCGGCAGCCTCGCGCCGCTCGACGGCGAGCTGGCCCTGCCTGGGCTGTCCGCCCCGGTCAGCGTCGAGCGCGACGCCGACGGCGTGGCGACCATCACCGCGCGCAACGAAGCCGACGCCCTGCGCGCGCTCGGCTATGTGCATGCGCAGGAGCGCTATTTCGAGATGGACCTGCTGCGCCGCGCCGCCGCCGGGGAACTGGCCGCGCTGCTCGGCCCGCTGGCGCTCGAACGCGACCGTACCGCCCGTCTGCACCGGCTGCGTCAGCGCCTGCTCGACGACCTCGACGCCGTCAACGGCGACATGGCGCCAGCCATCGAGGCCTATGCGGAGGGTGTCAACGCCGGCCTCGCCGCGCTGCGCGTGCGCCCCTGGCCCTACCTGCTGCTGCGCGCCAGGCCCGAACCCTGGCGCGTCGAAGACAGCGGCCTGGTCGCCTACGCGATGTTCTTCGACCTGCAGGACGAGCTGAACACCCGCGAGCTGGCGCTGTGGCGGTTGCGCCAGCATCTGCCGGCACCGCTGTACGCCCTGCTCACCGCCGAGGGCACCGAATGGGATGCGCCGCTGATGGGCGCGCCGCGCGGCAACCTCGCCCTGCCCGGCGCCGACGAGATCGACCTGCGCACCCTGCCCGCGCCCGATGAAAACGGGCCGGTCCGCTACTCCGAACCGGCCGCACCAGGCAGCAACAACTGGGCGGTGGCCGGCGCGCTCACCACCGACGGCCGCGCCATCGTCGCCAACGACATGCACCTGGGCCATCGCGCCCCCAACATCTGGTTCCGTGTGCGGCTGGTCTATCCCGACCCGCACGCGCCGGCCGGTCGCGTCGACGCCGCCGGCGTCAGCCTGCCGGGCGTGCCCGGCATCGTGGTCGGCAGCAACGGCCATGTCGCCTGGGGCTTCACCAACAGCTACGGCGATTGGCTCGACTGGGTGCGGGTGACGCCGGCCGGCGATGGTCGCTACCGCACGCCGGAGGGCGACGAAGCGATTCGCGTGCACCACGAAACCATCGCCGTGAAGGGCCGCAACGCCGTCGCGCTGGAAGTGCGCGAAACCCGCTGGGGCCCGATCCTGCACGTCGACAGCGATGGCCACGCCCTGGCGCTGGCCTGGACTGCGCACCGCCCCGGTGCGCTGAACCTGCGCCTGCTGGAAATGGTCCGCGCCGGCGATCTCGACCAGGCCGTCGCCATCACCGACCAGATCGGCATCCCGGCGCAGAACCTGGTCGTCGCCGACCGCCACGGCCGCATCGGCTGGAAGCTGGCCGGCCGCATTCCCCAGCGGCTCGGCGACTGTGACCCGCAGCAGCCGCTCGACCCGCTGGCCGGCTGCGACTGGGGCGACTGGCTACCGCGGACCCCGCAACTGATCGATCCGGCGCATGGCCGCCTGTGGACCGCCAACGCCCGCGTCGCCGACGGCGAGACGCTGCGCCTGATCGGCGATGCCGGCTACGCCCACGGCGCGCGGCAGAAACAGATCCGCGACGCCCTGTTCGCCCGTGAGCGCTTCGACGAGGACGCCCTGCTGGCGATCCAGCTCGACGACCGCGCGCTGTTCCTCGAACGCTGGCACCGCCTGTTGCACGAACGCGCCGCGGCCCAGGACGATGCCGCGCTCAGGCGTCTGGCCGAGGCCGCGCGCGACTGGGAGGGCCGTGCCGCGCCCGAAGCGGTGAGCTACCGGCTGGTGCGCACCTGGCGGCTGGCCGTGCTCGACCGCATCGCCAAGGGCCTGAGCGCCCCGGCGCGCGTCGCACTCGGCGACGACTTCGTGATGCCCGATCTGCCACAGCTCGAAGGCGTCGCCTGGGAACTGGTCACCCAACGCCCGGCACACCTGCTGCCCAGACGCTTCGAAACCTGGGAGGCCCTGTTCGCCGAGGCCGCCGCGCAGACCATTGCCGACCTGGAAAAACTCGGCCCGCTCGAACAGCGCCGCTGGGGCGAGCGCAACACCGCCCGCATCTGCCACCCGCTGGCCGGCGCGATCCCCGGCTTCATCCGCCCGCACCTGTGCATGCCCGGCGACGAACTGCCCGGCGACGGCAACATGCCGCGCGTGCAGGCGCCGGCCTTCGGCGCCTCGCAGCGCATGGTGGTTTCGCCCGGCCACGAAGCCGACGGTTACCTGCACATGCCCGGCGGCCAGAGCGGTCACCCGCTGTCGCCGTTCTGGGGCGCCGGTCACGCCGCCTGGGTGCAGGGCCAGCCCACGCCCTTGCTGCCCGGCGAAACCAGACACCGGCTCACGCTCACCCCTTGAGGAAGGTCTGGACAAGTCCATCCTGGACTTGCCAGCCCACGCCGCGTCCGGCGCATGTCCGGACGCGGCTTCGACGAATCAAGCACTTGCGTGCTTGATCCACGACCGAGCCAAGCGAAGGCGCAGCAGGCGTAGCCTGCCTTGCCGCGGAGCGACCGAACGCGCCATCCATGGCGCACGGCAACGCTGACTTGATCAGCGTTGCCCTAACGTCGCGGTCGTGCCTGCAGGCGTGGCCGAAGCCGCGCCTGCACGGCGAGCGATGGCCCGGCCGATGCAGCCGACATGGCCTGGCACGGTAAACTGCGCGGCTTCATGAATACCCCCCGTCTTCCCGCCCCCCCGCTGCCGCGCGCCGGCCAGCAGCGCACCTATTGGGCGCCGCCGGCCTCGCCGTCCTCGCTGGCGCTGGCGCTGGTCCGCGCCGCGCAGGCGCACGACGGCCTGGTGCTGGCCGCAGCCCGCGACACCCACGCCGCACACGCGCTCGAGAGCGACCTCAGGACACTCGCCGGCGATCTGCCGGTACTGCACTTCCCCGACTGGGAAACCCTGCCCTACGACCTGTTCAGTCCGCACCCGGACATCGTTTCGCAGCGCATCGCCGCGCTGTGTGCGCTGCCGGCCACCACGCGCGGCGTGCTGGTGGTGCCGGTCTCCACGCTGATGCAGCGCCTGCCGCCGGTACGCTTCATCGCCGGCAGCGCGCTGGACGTGCGCAAGGGACAGAAATTCGACCTCGACCGCGAGAAGCGCCGTCTCGAAGCCGCCGGCTATCGCCACGTGCCGCAGGTGCTCGACCCCGGTGACTTCGCCGTACGCGGCGCCCTGCTCGACCTGTACCCGATGGGCGCGGCCGCACCCTACCGCATCGAGCTGTTCGACGACGAGATCGACTCGATCCGCAGCTTCGACCCCGAAACCCAGCGCTCGCAGCACACCGTGGACGCAGTGCGTCTGCTGCCGGCGCGCGAATTCCCGGTGGACGAGGCGGCGACCCGACGCGTGCGCGAGGTCCTGCGCGAGCGCTTCGACATCGACCCGCGCCGCTGCCCGATCTACCAGGACCTGAAGGAAGGCGTCGCCCCGGCCGGCATCGAGTACTACCTGCCGCTGTTCTTCGAGCACGGCACCGGCACCCTGTTCGACTACCTCGGCCCCAAGTCGCTGGCCGTACTGGCGGAGGGCGCGCTCGACGCCGCCGAGCGCTTCTGGACGCAGACCGGCGAGCGCTACGAGCAGCGCCGCCACGACCTCGAACGCCCGGTGCTGCCGCCGGACGAACTGTTCCTGCCGCCCGACGCACTGCGCGAAAAACTCAACGCCCTGCCGCGCGCCGAAATCTGCGGCCCCGGCCACCCGCGCCGCGCCGACGCCCAACCGCTCGGTGACGCCCCGGCACCGTCGCTGCCGCTGACCCAGAAGGGCGACCCCACCGCCGCACTCAAGTCCTTCCTGGCCAACTACCCCGGCCGCATCCTGCTCGCCGCCGACTCGCCCGGCCGCCGCGAGGCGCTGATCGAGCAGCTCGACGCCCACGGCCTCAAGCCGCAAGCCGTAGCGCACTGGCCGGCGTTCCTGGGCGATACCGACGGCGGGCTGCCCCGCTGGGCCATCACCGTCGCTCCGCTGGAGGACGGCTTCGCCCTCGTCGAACCCGCCCTGTGCGTGCTCACCGAGCGCCAGCTCTACCCCGAGCGCGCCGCGCAGCCGCGTCGCCGCAAGCGTGCCGGGCGCGAACCCGAGGCGATCATCCGCGACCTCACCGAGATCGCCGAGGGCGCGCCAATCGTCCACGAGGACCACGGCGTCGGCCGCTACCGCGGCCTGGTCACGCTCGATGCCGGCGGCCAGCCCGCCGAATACCTGCAGATCGAATACGCCAAGGGCGACAAGCTCTACGTGCCGGTGGCGCAACTGCATTTGGTAAGCCGCTACACCGGCGCCTCGCCCGAGCATGCGCCGCTGCACTCGCTCGGCGGCGAGCAGTGGGAGAAAGCCCGCCGCAAGGCCGCCGAAAAAGTCCGCGACGTGGCCGCCGAGCTGCTCGAAATCCAGGCCCGCCGCCATGCCCGCAAGGGTCTGGCGCTACCGGTGGATCGCGGCCTCTACGAACCCTTCGCCGCCAGCTTCCCGTTCGAGGAAACCCCCGACCAGCTCGCCGCCATCGAGGCCGTCATCGCCGACCTCGGCCGCGAGCAGCCGATGGATCGCGTGGTCTGCGGCGACGTCGGCTTCGGCAAGACCGAAGTCGCCGTGCGCGCTGCCTTCGTCGCCGCCATGGCCGGCAAACAGGTGGCTGTGCTGGTGCCGACCACGCTGCTGGCCGAGCAGCACTTCCGCAACTTCCGCGACCGCTACGCCGACTGGCCGATCCGCGTCGAGGTGCTCAGCCGCTTCAAGTCGACGAAAGAGATCAGGGCCGCGCTCGACCAGCTCGCCGAAGGCAGGATCGACATCGTCGTCGGCACCCATCGCCTGCTGCAACAGGACGTGCGCTTCAAGGACCTCGGCCTGGTGATCGTCGACGAGGAGCAGCGCTTCGGCGTGCGCCAGAAGGAGCGCCTCAAGGCCCTGCGCGCCGAGGTGCACCTGCTCACCCTCACCGCCACGCCGATCCCGCGGACGCTCAACATGGCGATGGC
>JBEQAM010000147.1:0-5556 GCA_041640375.1 Rehaibacterium sp.
CCGACGCCGCCGAGTGGGACGGCAAGCCGGACAAACTGCAGTACTTGCAGCGATAGTCAGGGGCCGGGTCCCGGCTTCGGTACGCGAAGGGCGGCCCTTGGGCCGCCCTTCATGCATCCGGACTGGGGAGGCGCGATCAGCCGATGCGCTGCCTGAGCAGGCCCAGCAGCTGCGCCGCCGGGCCGCTCGTCAGCGGCTGGCCGTCGGCACCGACCGCGATCACGCGGGTCGCTTCGCCGTCGGCCTGCGCCCGCACCAGGAACGATTGCCCCTGGTACTGCACCTCGTAGCTGCCGATCAGCTGTGCGCGATTGACGATGGTCACGCCGTCGATGCGCTCCAGCGCCAGACCGATGCGGCGCCACACGCTGTCGGCGCTGTCGGCCACGGAGAAGCCCGACGCCGCCTGCACGCCCGGCGCGGCCGGCGCCACGGCGCGCACTTCGGGCACCTGCATGGTCGGATCGGTACGCGGCAAGGTCAGGTCGGGCGGCACTTCCAGCGGGCGGCTCTCCGGGCTCAGCTCGTAGTCGGACTTGCCGCGAAACCAGCTGCAGCCGCTGCTGCCGGCCACGGCGATCGACAAGGCGACCATCAGCAGCTTGCGCGGGGTAGCGGGAACGAAGGACATGCGTTTCTCCTGTTGTCGCGCGGCACTCAGCCGCGCGCTTCGTGTTCGAGTTGGTCGGCCAGCGCCAGCATCGCTTCGGCTTCGGCCGCGTGTGCGGCGGAGAGCGGCAGCAGGGGCAGGCGCAGACCGTGGCCGACGCCGCGGCGCGCCAACAGCGCCTTGACCGGAATCGGGTTGGGTTCGATGCCGAGGAAACGGTACAGCGGCGCCAACCGGGCATCCAGACTGCCGGCTGAACCGGCCTCGCCGGCGCGCACCAGATCGCACAGGCGACGGAAGGTCGCCGGCACGACGTTCGAGGCCACCGAAATCACGCCATCGGCGCCGGCCAGCATCGCCCGCACGCAGGTCGGGTCGTCGCCGCTGAGCACGGCGAACTCCTGCGAGCGCAGCGCCAGCAGCGCAGCCATGCGCTCGGGCTCGGCGCGCGCCTCCTTGATGGCGACGATGTTGGGGTGGCGGCACAGGCGCGCCACCGTCTCCGGCAGCAGGTCGCCGCCGGTGCGCGGCGGCACGTTGTAGAGCACGACCGGCAACCCGCCCTGCTCGGCCACCGCGGTGTAGTGCGCGACCAGCCCCTCCTGGGTCGGCCGCACGTAGGGCGGCGTCACCACCAGCGCGGCGTCGGCGCCGAGCTCACGGGCGCGACGGGTCAAGCGGATGGTCTTGGCGGTGTTCGACAGGCCGGTGCCGGCCAGCACCGGGATGCGTCCGGTAGCGAGAGCAACGGCGGATTCGAGCAGGCGCGCGTACTCGTCGTCCTCCAACGCCGCCGCCTCGCCGGTGGAGCCGGCGACGACGACGGCCTGGGTGCCGGCCGTGATCTGTGCCTCGACCAAGCGCCGCCAGGCGTCGAGGTCGAGCCGTCCGGCGGCGTCGAACGGCGTCGCCAGCGCAGTGATGCTGCCGTGGATGCGCAAAGGTGCCAAGGCCCGGTTGAAGTGGCGGCGATGGTACTTGGGATGCGTCGGGCAAGTCCACATATCGGGGACTTGCCGGCGCACGGCTCGCCTTGCGGCGCGCAAGCGCGGGCAAGTATCCTGCCGCCGTATCCGCGCGTTACCGCGCGGCCCGGATGGCCCGCCCGCCGATGCCGGCCACCCACGCGTCACTTCTTTCCGGAATTCCGCCTTGAGCGACCAGCCACCCCGCCCCACCCCCAACGAAAACCACCTGCTGATCAGCGCCTACGCGACGCACCCGGAGTCTCCGCTGCTGGCGGTGACCCGCCGCATCGCCGACAGCGGCTGCAATCTGGTCGACGCGCGCCTGTCCACCGTCGGCCGCGACGTCTCGGTGACCGCGCTGGCGGTCGGGCCGTGGGACGCGGTGGCCAAGCTGGAGGCCATGCTCGGCCGCCTCGAACGCGAGGAAGGCTACCGGCTGGTGTGGTACCGCACCGGCCCCAAGCCCCTGCAGAGCGACCTGCTGCCCTACGTGATCGAAGTCATCGCCGCCGACAAGCCGGGCATCCTGTTCCAGCTCGCCGACTTCTTCGACCGGCAGGGCATCACCATCGAGAACCTGCACTGCTCGCGCTACCGCGCGATGCAGACCGGCGCGGAAATGTTCTCGGCGCAGATCACCGTCGGCATCCCCGCCAGCATGCACATCGCCGCGTTGCGCGACGATTTCCTGGAATTCTGCGACCACCTCAACCTCGACGCGATCATGGACCCGATGAAGTTCTGATCGCCGGCGCTTGCCCTTTCACGGGCACGTGCTAGAAAGGAGCCAGGACAGGCCACCGCCCGGAAGTGACGATGTCGGACATCGGCGACCGCGTACCCGATCTGGAATTCACCCTCGGCGACGGCCGCCGGGCCCGCTTCGGCGACTACGCCGGCAAATGGCTGGTGCTGTACTTCTACCCCAAGGACAACACCCCCGGCTGTACCCGCGAGGGCGTCGACTTCCGCGACCTGCATGCCGGCTTCGAGCGTGCCGGTGCCGTCATCCTGGGCTGCTCGCGCGACTCGCAGAAGTCGCACCAGAACTTCTGCGCCAAGTACGAATTCCCCTTCGACCTGATCGCCGACACCGACGCGTCGGTGTGCAACGCCTTCGGCGTCATCAAGGAAAAGAACATGTACGGCCGCAAGGTGCTGGGCATCGAGCGCAGCACCTTCCTGATCGACCCGACCGGCGTCATCCGCGAGGTCTGGCGGCCGGTGAAGGTGCCCGGCCATGCGCAGGCCGTCCTCGACGCACTGAAGACGCTCAAGACCGCCAAGTGACCCCACCCCGCTCCCACCCAGGCCGCCGGACCGCGATGCGGACACCGGCGGCTTTGCGCTGCACGAACGCCAGGAAGCCACGATGACCAGAAGCAAGCGCATCTACGTCCTCGACACCAACGTGCTGATGCACGACCCGACTGCGCTGTTCAAGTTCGAGGAGCACGACGTCTTCCTGCCGATGATGGTGCTCGAAGAGCTCGACGCCGCGAAGAAGGGCAATTCCGAAGCCAGCCGCAATGCCCGCCAGGTCAGCCGTTTCCTCAATGAACTGATCGAATCGCACGGCGGCGCACCGATCGAAAACGGCCTCACCCTGGTCCGCCCGCAGGCGCTGCAACTGCGCAACGGCGGCAAGATCGGCCGCCTGCACTTCCAGACCAGGCCGGTCGATATCAGCCAGAAGTTCGGCACGGTGATGCCGGACAACCAGATCCTCGGCGCCATCCTCGCCCTGCGTGAGGAGAACCCGGGCGTGCCGGTGGTGCTGGTGTCCAAGGACATCAATCTGCGCATCAAGGCCTCGATCTGCAGTGTGCCGGCCGAGGACTACGAGAACGACCGCGCGCTGGACGACTTCAGCCTGCTGTACACCGGCAGCACCGAGCTGCCCGCGGATTTCTGGGATCGTCACGAGGCCGAGCTGCGCAGCTGGACCGACAAGGGGCGCACCTACTATGAGCTGAAGCTGACCGGCGACGAGCAGTGGCAGCCCAACCAATTCCTCTACCTGCCCGGCGACGAAGAGGTCGAGCTCAAGGTGATCAGGACCGACGGCGAGCGCGCCGTGCTGCAGATCATCGACGACTACCGCCACCAGCAGCACGCCGTCTGGGGCGTGCTGGCGCGCAACCGCGAGCAGAACTTCGCGCTCAACGCGCTGATGGACCCGGACATCGACTTCGTCACCCTGCTCGGCACTGCGGGAACCGGCAAGACCCTGCTGGCGCTCGCTGCCGGCCTGGCCCAGACCATGGACCAGCAGCGCTACCGCGAAATCATCATGACCCGCGCCACGGTCAGCGTCGGCGAGGATATCGGCTTCCTGCCCGGCACCGAGGAGGAGAAGATGACGCCGTGGATGGGCGCACTCACCGACAACCTCGAAGTGCTCACCCACAATCAGGAGGGCGGCGCCTGGGGCCGCGCGGCGACCAACGATCTGCTCGCGAGCCGGATCAAGATCCGCTCCATGAACTTCATGCGCGGACGCACCTTCCTGAGCCGCTGGCTGATCGTCGACGAGGCGCAGAACCTCACCCCGAAGCAACTCAAGACCCTGATCACCCGCGCCGGCCCCGGCACCAAGATCGTGTGTCTGGGCAACGTCGAACAGATCGACACCCCCTACCTCACCGAAACGACCTCCGGCTTGACCTACGCAGTGGACCGCTTCAAGAGCTGGCATCACAGCGCCCACGTCACCCTGCGTCGCGGCGAGCGCTCGCGGCTGGCCGATTTCGCTTCCGAGGTGCTTTGAGGCGCGCACCGGGAATCGGGAAAACGTCGGGCGGTTGCCGCGCCGGTGGAGGCCAGGCCCCTCTCCCGCCGTGAAGCCAGGGTGGTGTGAGGGTCCGGCCAGACCTTGCAGGCTCGCGTCGAACGGCCCGTGTCCACCGCCTGATCCGTGCGACAACCGTTTCGCCGGCACCATGCCAGCGAAGCCTTCCCCCGCTCAGACGCCGGCCACCTCTGCCGCCAGCGGTTGGCCGGCCAAGGTTTCCGCCAGCGTGCGCGCAGCGTCGAAGCCTTCGGCGAAATGCAGCCAGTGTCCGTCAGCCTGCAGGCCCATCTGCGCCAACACCTCGCGTGGCTGCGGCTGCAGGCCGGACAGGATCAGCACCGTGCCCTGCCGACGGCAACGCTCGGCCAGCTTGGCCAGCGCGTGCACGCCGCTGGCATCAATGAACGGCACCAGCCGCGTGCGCAGGATGAAGACGCGCGGCGGCTTGAAGAACTGATCCAGCACCTCGTCGAGCCGGTTGGCTGCGGCGAAGAACAGCGGCCCGGAAACCTGGAACACTTCCACGCCTGGCGGCAGGGCGTCGCGCTGGCTCGGCAACGGGTCGCCGCGCGGATCGAGCAGATCGTCATCGGACACCCGCACCCCCGCGCCGATCTCCACCGTCGCGGACATCCGGTGCATGAACACGAAGGCCGCCACGACCATGCCGACCTCGATGGCGATGGTCAGGTCCACCAGCACGGTGAGCGCGAAGGTCAGCAGCAGCACCAGCCGGTCGCCCCACGGCGCCGAGAGTGTGTGGCGGAAGTGGCGATGCTCGCTCATGTTCCAGGCCACCACCACCAGCACGCCGGCCAGCGCCGGCAGCGGCACGTAGCGCATCCAGTCGGCCAGCAGCAGCATGAACAGCAGGATGAACAGCGCGTGCAGCATGCCGCTGACCGGCGTGCGCCCGCCGGCGCGGACATTGGTGGCGGTGCGCGCGATGGCGCCGGTCGCCGGCAGGCCGCCCACCAGCGCCGAGCCGGCATTGGCGATCCCCTGCGCGATCAGTTCGGTGTTGGAGCGGTGCCGCCCGCCGGCCATGCCGTCGGCGACGACCGCCGACAGCAGCGATTCGACACCGGCGAGAAAGGCGATCGTGAAGGCGCTGGGCAGCAACTCGATCAGCCGCGCCCACGACACCTCGGGCAGACTCAGGGACGGCATCGCCAACGGAATCT
>JBEQAM010000148.1:0-5518 GCA_041640375.1 Rehaibacterium sp.
TGAGCGCTGCGGCTGCCGGATGGCAGCATCGCCTCCGGCACCGCCGCCTTTCGGCCCGGCCGCTTCGAGGGCGGCGGCATGGACCGGCTGCGCTTCCGCCGCTGGCTGGACAGCATGGGCTCGAGCGCCGGCCCGCTCGGCAGCGTCGTCTTCGAGGAGGTGCGGCGGCACGCCGGCACCACTGCGGCCCATGTCTATGGGGGCTTCCTCGCGCACCTGACCGCCTGGTGCGAAGGCGCCGGCGTCCCCTACCAGGGCGTCCCGGTCGGCACGATCAAGCGCTTCGCGACCGGCAAGGGCAACGCGCCGAAGGAGGCGGTGATCGCCGCCATGCGGGCGCGCGGCTTCACCCCGCGGGACGACAACGAGGCCGACGCGCTGGCCCTGCTGCTGTGGGCGATCGACGCCCGGGGCGGTGTCCAGTGAGGCTGCCCGGCGCGCCGGCGCTCCCGCGCTGTCCGCTCGGCCGCGAGCCGAGCCCCGCCAACGCCGCCGACCTCGAGGCCATGCGCCGGCGGGTCTGGCGCGAGCAGGGCGTCGTCGCCCTCCGCCTCGAGGACATCACCGATCCCTGGCTCCGCCAGGCCCTCACCAACGAAGCGACGCGGCGCTGGGGGCCGCGCAACGGAGGCATGACCCATGGCCGCTAAGCGCAAGAAGAAGAGCCGCGTCCAGCAGGAGAGCCTCGCC
This sequence comes from Rehaibacterium sp., assembly GCA_041640375.1. Classification (GTDB taxonomy): domain Bacteria; phylum Pseudomonadota; class Gammaproteobacteria; order Xanthomonadales; family Xanthomonadaceae; genus Rehaibacterium. Next base: position 691 of record JBEQAM010000148.1, read on the forward strand.
ACGCCGAGCCGGTGGCGCCTGCAGCACGGCGACTTCGCAGAGCCCGTGCGCGAGGCCGATCCGGAGACCGGCAGGCCGGTCCTTCACCGCCGTGCCATCGACACGCTGGGCCTGATGCTGGCCAACGGCACCATTACCCAGGAAATGCACGATGCGGGCGCGGTCTTCCGGCGGCAATTCCGTGCGGCTGCGCTGGACGGGCTGCGTGGTGCGGCCCTGGTCCGCCTGCCAGCCGCGACGGGCGAGACCATGTCCGAGCGGCAGGTCCATGCCCGCCGTCAGGTGGCCGCGGCGCTGGAGGTGCTGGGCGGTCCGGCTGGGGCGGCCGGTAGCTGCGTCTGGCACGTGGTCGGCCTCGAGTGCTCGGTCCGCGAGTGGGCCATCCGCCAGGGGTGGGGCGGAAGATCCGTGCCCGCCAGCCAGGCGCAGGGAATGCTGGTCGCCGCCCTTTCGGTGCTGGCGGCCCACTACGGTCTGGTCCCGCACCCAAATTGAGGCCCCCGAGGACCCGAAGCCGCTGATTCACGTTTCAGCGGATGCATGGTAGTCAGGGAGTACGAAGGAGGACCGTGTGAACGCCATCCCCGCAGCGCTCGGCATCTACAGTGTGCAGGATGCGGCCCGGTTGACAGGGGTGCCGCCGCGCCAGATCCGTGGCTGGTTGCAGGGGTATGCCCAGAGAAAGGGCAAGGCGGCCGCCGGGCCTGTACTCCGACGTCAGCATGAGCTGCGCGGTGGTGAGCTGGCGCTTGGCTTCCTCGATCTTCTCGAGGTCGCGTTCCTCGGCCGGCTCGTGCGTGCAGCCGAGGCCCAGGGACGTGCTCCCAGCTGGAAGGCGATTCGCACGGCCGCCGAGACCGCGCGGCGAGTGTTGAACACTGATCATCCGTTCGCCGTGCGGCGCATCCACACAGACGGCAAACGGATCTTCGCAGAGGCGCAGCGGGCCACGGGAGATCGTGCACTCTACGATCTCGTGGGCGACAACTTCGCCATCTACGATGTCGTCGTCGACAGCTTCGTGGCGAGCGTGGAGTACGAAGAGGATACCCCACGGCGCTGGACACCCGATAGCCGCTTTGACCGAATTGTTGTCGACCCGCGGCGCGCATTCGGTAGACCGGTTGAGTCAACAAGTGGAGCTCCCGCCGAGGCGCTCTTCGATGCTTGGCGCGCCGAGAAGGGCAACGCGGCGAAAGTCGCCGCCTACTATGGAACCGATGCTGCCGGCGTGCAGCAGGCCGTGCACTTCACTCTGGGTGCAGACGCTCCTTTGCCGAATGCCGCGTGAGGATTGCGTTCGACGAGAACACGCCGCGTGTTGTTGCCCACGCGGTCAAGCTCATCGTAGAAGCCGAGATGGCTGGCTCGACTGATCCACTTGAAGTCGTTCACGCCCACGACCTCGTGGCGCGCGGAACTTTTGACGTGCCGCTGATCCAGCGGGTTGCCGATGGTACGCACCGGCGTGCTGCGTTGATCACCAGCGACAAATCGATGCGCACGCGACAACATGAGCGTGCCGCCTTCACCGACACCGGCTGTATCGGAATCGTTCTCCGAGGCGGCTGGAGCCATGCCTCGATGTGGGACCGAGCCCGATACTCGCTGTTGTGGTGGAATACCTGGATGGAGGCGGTCGCTTCGTCTGCTCCCGGTGCGCTCTGGCAGTGTCCATGGTCGACGAAGCCCAAGGCGTTGCAACGCTTCTGATGTGCGCAAACGCAAGAGAAAGCACCACAGCGAAAGAATGTCGCGTTGAACGCTGAAACTCGCTCGGGCTACTCTTCGGACACTCGTTGAATTGCGCCCGCGACGCGGGCTCGTGAGCCACGGTGTCGCTCGATCGAGACAGTGGCTCGCGAGCCGCAGGGTCCTTCCTGGGCATGGCGTATGCGGGGGGCGGAAGCGCGCAAGGTTTCTAGCGTCAGGCCGGTTTTCCAGGTTGCCAGCGCCGCGCGGTTGCCAGCCGCGCCGGCCACCATTCCACGATCACGCAGGTGCAGATGCCCGACGCCCCCTGGGCTGCGAGCGCCGTCGAGGCGCGAGCGGTCGCCTCCCTGCTGCCCTATGCCGGCAATGCACGGACGCATTCGCCCGAGCAGGTGGCGCAGATCGCGGCCAGCATCCTCGAGTTCGGCTTCGTCGCCCCGGTGCTGGTCGACGAGCGCGGCGAGATCATCGCCGGCCACGGCCGGCTGCTGGCCGCGCAATCCCTCGGTCTTGCCAAGGTCCCGACCATCGTCCGCGCCGGCCTTTCCGACGCGCAGAAGGCGGCCTATCGCCTCGCCGACAACCGCATCGCGCTGAACGCCGGCTGGGACGAAGCGCTGCTCGCGGCTGAGGTGGCCAAGCTGCAGGAGATGGGCGGCATCGACCTCGCCCTGACCGGCTTCGACGGCACCGAGATCGAGCGGCTCCTGGCCGGGCTCGATGCGGTGGCAACCGATCCTGGCAACGGCGCGGTTGCCAGCCCGGCGGTTGCCAGCGGTGCCGAGCCGGCTCCTGGCAACCAGCCCAACGCAGATGGCGCCGAGCCGGCCGAGGACCCGGCCGACGCCGAACCGGACCCGCCGCGCCAGGCCGTCACCCGCCCGGGCGACCTCTGGCGGCTCGGCGAGCACCGGCTCCTCTGCGGCGACAGCACCGATGCGGCCTCGGTCGCCCGCGTGATGGGCACCGACCGCGCCGCGCTGCTGTTCACCTCCCCGCCCTACGGCAACCAGCGCGCCTACACCACCGGCGGCGTCTCGGATTGGGACGCGCTGATGCAGGGGGTGCTCCAGCATCTCCCCGCGGCGCTGCGCTCCGACGGCCAGGTGCTGGTCAACCTCGGCCTGATCCATCGCGAGGGCGAATGGCAGCCCTACTGGCAGTCCTGGCTCGACTGGATGCGCGCCCAGGGCTGGCGGCGCTTCGGGTTGTATGCCTGGGACCAGGGCCCCGGCCTGCCGGGCGACTGGAACGGCCGGCTCGCGCCGGCCTTCGAGCTGGTCTTCCACTTCAACCGCGAGGCGCGCCAGCCGAACAAGATCGTGCCCTGCAAATGGGCCGGCACGCCGAACAAGGGCAGCGGGCTGCGCGCCGCCGACGGCGAGGTGAAGGCCTACACCCACATCGGCCTGCCCGTGCAGGAGATGCGCATCCCGGATGCCGTGCTGCGCATCACCCGCCACAAGGGCCGTGGCATCGAGACGGAGCATCCGGCGGTGTTCCCGGTTGCGCTGCCCGAGTTCCTGATGCGCGCCTACACGGACGAGGGCGAGGCGGTGTTCGAGCCCTTCGCCGGCTCGGGCACCACCATCCTCGCGGGGCAGCGCACGGGTCGGAGGGTCAGAGCCATCGAGCTCGCCCCGGCCTATGTGGACCTCGCGATCGCCCGCTGGCGGATGCTGCATCCCGACCTGCCGGTGACGCTGGCCGAGGACGGGCGGGACTACGACGGCATCGCCGTGGCGCGCGCCAGCGACGCCATGGAGCTGCAGGAGGCCGCCCGTGCGGCCTGACCTGCGCGTCGAGATGCTGCCGGTGGCTTCGCTCGTCCCGTATGCCGACAATGCCCGGCAGCACCCGCCCGAGCAGGTGGCGCAGCTCGCCGCCTCGATCGGGGAGTTCGGCTTCAACGTACCGGTGCTGGTGGACGACGCCGGCGTGCTGATCGCCGGCCATGGCCGCGTGCTGGCGGCAAGGGCGCTCGGCCTCGCGGAGGTGCCGGCGATCCGCCTCGCGCATCTGACCGAGGCGCAGGCGCGGGCCTATCGCCTGGCCGACAACCAGCTGGCGCTGATCTCGACCTGGGACGAGGCGCTGCTTGCCGCCGAGCTGCGCACGCTGCGCACCGAGGAGTTCGACCTCGGGCTGATCGGCTTCGACGGGGTGACCCTGGACCGGCTGCTGGGCGAGTCCGCGCCGGAGGTAACCGCGCCCAACGGCGATCCCGACGCCCCGGCGCCGGAGCCGCCCGAGGCGCCCGTCACCCGGCCCGGCGATCTCTGGCTGCTCGGGCCGCACCGGCTGCTCTGCGGCGACGCCACCAGCGCCGCGGACGTCGCCCGGCTGCTCGACGGCGCGCGGCCGCACCTGATGATCACGGACCCGCCCTACGGCGTGGACTACGACCCCGCCTGGCGCAACGAGGCCGGCGTCTCGGCGACGATGCGCACCGGCAAGGTGGCCAACGACGACCGCGCCGACTGGCGGGAGGCCTGGGCGCTGTTCCCGGGCGACGTCGCCTATGTCTGGCACGCCGGGGTGCACGCCCGGGCGGTGATCGAGAGCCTCGAGGCCGCCGGCTTCGCGGTGCGCAGCCAGATCATCTGGGCCAAGCCGCGCTTCGTGCTGGGGCGCGGCGACTACCACTGGCAGCACGAGCCCTGCCTCTACGCCGTCCACAAGGGCAAGACCGGCCACTGGCAGGGCGCGCGCGACCAGGCGACCCTCTGGCCGATCGGCACCGCGGGCGACGAGGACGCGGCGACCATCCACGGCACGCAGAAGCCCGTCGAGTGCATGCGCCGGCCGATCATCAACAACAGCACGCCCGGGGATGGCGTCTACGAGCCCTTCTGCGGCAGCGGCAGCACCATCATCGCCGCGGAGACCACGGGGCGGGTCTGCTACGCCATGGACATCGACTCCCGCTATGTCGATGTGGCGGTGCGGCGCTGGCAGGTCTTCACGGGCCGGGCCGCGGTGCTGGCCGGGGAGGAGCGGGTCTTCGACGACGTCGCCGCCGCCCGCGGCAGGCAGGCGGCGGCGTGATCCGCGTGGCGTTGCCCCGCTCAGGTGGCGATGCGGTAGATCGTGAAGGAGCCCTTGGCGCCCTCCC
>JBEQAM010000149.1:0-5516 GCA_041640375.1 Rehaibacterium sp.
ACCCTGCATGGTGAGGCTGAAAATGCCAAGCGTTACAAAGCCCATATGTGCCACGGACGAATAGGCGATCAGTTTCTTCATGTCCTCCTGCGCCAGCGCCACGAGCGAGGTGTAGATGATCGCGGCGATGGACAAAACGAACACGAGCGGCGCCAAATCGGCCGAAGCAAGAGGAAACATGGGTATAGAAAAGCGCAGGAAGCCGTAGACGCCCATCTTCAGAAGGATTGCGGCAAGAACCACCGAGCCGCCGGTCGGCGCCTCGACATGGGCATCCGGCAGCCAGGTGTGCACTGGGAACATCGGTACCTTGACCGCGAACGCCACCAGGAAGGCGAAGAACAGCCACATCTGCTCGGTGGCGCTCAGCGGCAGCGCGTAGAGGTCGGCGAGCTGGAAGCTGCCGCCCTTGAGGTACAGGTACACCAGGCCGACCAGCATGAACACCGAGCCGAGGAAGGTGTAGAGGAAGAACTTGATCGACGCGTACACGCGCTTGGGGCCGCCCCAGACGCCGATGATGATGAACATCGGAATCAGCATGCCCTCGAAGAACACATAGAACAGGATGGCGTCCATGGCGCAGAACACGCCCACCATCAGGCCTTCGAGGATGAGGAACGCGGCGTAGTACTGGCTGACGCGCTGCTCGACCGATCCCCAGGCGCCGATCAGCACCAGCACCGAGGTCAGCGTGGTCAGGATGATCAGCGCCACCGAGATGCCGTCGGCGCCGAGCGCGTACCAGATGTCGTAGCTCGGCACCCACTCGCGCCGCTCGACGAACTGCATGACCGCGCCGGACGGGTCATAGCCGGTGTACAGCGGCAGGCTCAGGGCGAAGGTGACGATCGCGACGACGAGCGCGAACCAGCGCGCCTGTGTCGGACGCGCATTGCCGAACGCGAGCGTCGCGAAACCGCCGAGGATCGGCAGCCAGATCAGCAGACTGAGCAGGGGCCAGGAGGACATCTGTGGCGCTTCCTTGTCTTTCTTGTCAGCTCAGCGCGCGGATCAGCACGGCCAGCATCACGATGAGGCCGAGGATCATGGCGAAAGCGTAGTGGTAGAGATAGCCCGACTGGACACGGCGCACCACCGCGGCCACCCGGTCGACCAGCGCGGCCGAGCCGTTGACGATGGCGCCGTCGATCAGTCCGGCGTCACCGGCCTTGTACGACACCTCACCCAGCTTGACACCGCCTTTGGCGAAGCCGTCGATCCAGAGCCTGTCGAAGCCGTACTTGTTCTCCAGCACCCGGTACGGCAGCGCGAACACCCGCTTCAGCCGGTCGGCCAACGACGGGTTGAGCAGGTAGATGTACGTGGCCGCGGCGAAACCGGCGAAAGCCAGCCAGAACGCTGGCGAGGCCCAGAAATGCAGGCCGAAAGCCAGCGCGCCATGGAACAGCTCGCGACCGACCACGGCGAGGGTGTCGTTGCCCTCGCGGACGAAGATCGCGCCCTCGAAGAAATCGGAGAACAGCATCGGACCCACGGTGAAGAAGCCGACCAGAATCGACGGGATCGCCAGCAGTACCAGCGGCAGGGTCACCACCCAGGGCGACTCGTGCGGCGTGTGCGCGTGGTGGTCGTCCTCGTGTTCATGGGCCAGCGCGGCCTCGTGTTCGGTGCTATCGGCCTCGGGCGCGACATAGTCGTCGCCCACCTTGTCGTGGAAGCGCTCGCTGCCGTGGAAGGTGAGGTACAGCAGGCGGAAGCTGTAGAAGCTGGTGACGAAGACCCCGAGCAGCACCGCCCAGTAAGCGTACGCCTGTACCCAGCCGCCCTGCCCCATCGCCACCTTGGCCGCCTCGATGATCGAGTCCTTCGAGTAGTAGCCGGAGAAGAACGGGAAACCGACCAGGGCCAGCGTGCCGATCAGGCAGGTGGCATAGGTGACCGGCATGTACTTGCGCAGGCCGCCCATGCGGCGCATGTCCTGCTCGTGGTGCATGCCGATGATGACGCTACCCGCGGCCAAGAACAGCAGCGCCTTGAAAAAGGCATGGGTCATCAGGTGGTACACGGCACCGGCATAGGCCGACACACCCAGCGCTACGGTCATGTAGCCGAGCTGCGACAGGGTCGAGTAGGCCACCACGCGCTTGATGTCGTTCTGCACGATGCCGATCAGGCCAGTGAAGAAGGCCGTGGTGGCGCCGATGAACAGCACGAAGGCCAGCGCGGTGTCGCTCAACTCGAACAGCGGCGACATGCGGGCGACCATGAAGATGCCCGCAGTGACCATCGTGGCAGCATGGATCAGCGCCGAGATCGGGGTCGGGCCTTCCATCGAGTCCGGCAGCCACACGTGCAGCGGCACCTGCGCCGACTTGCCCATGGCGCCGATGAACAGGCAGATGCAGATGAAAGTCGGCACCGACCAGTCGCGGCCGATCAGCTCGGCCATCGTCAGGTGCTCGATTTCGGCCGCCCGCGCGAATACGGTGGCGTAATCGAGCGTGCCGAACCAGTACAGGATGCCGGCGATGCCGAGCAGGAAGCCGAAATCGCCGACACGGTTGACCAGAAAGGCCTTGAGGTTGGCGAAGATCGCCGTCGGCCGCTTGTACCAGAAGCCGATCAGCAGATACGAAACCAGGCCCACCGCCTCCCAGCCGAAGAACAGCTGTAGGAAGTTGTTGCTCATGACCAGCATGAGCATCGAGAAGGTGAACAGCGAGATATAGCTGAAGAAGCGCTGGTAACCAGGATCCTCCTGCATGTAGCCAATGGTGTAGATGTGCACCAGCAGCGACACGAAGGTGACCACCACCATCATCATGGCAGTCAGGCGGTCGACCATGAAGCCGACATGCGCGGAATAGCCGCCGATCTCGAACCAGGTGTAGATGTTTTCGTTGAACGGCGCAGCGCCGGCGAACGCAAGCTGATAGAAGACCTGCACCGACAGCGCGCAGCTCACCGCGACGCCGAGGATGGTGACCCAGTGGGCGCCGGCGCGGCCGATCTGCCGGCCGAACAGGCCCGCGACGATGGCGCCGAACAGCGGCGCCAGCGCGATGACGAGCAGGGTGTTTTGGCTCAGCACCGGATTACCCCTTCATCGATTCGATTTCGGCGACATTGATGGTGCGCCGATTGCGGAACAGCACGACCAGGATCGCCAGGCCGATCGCCGACTCGGCGGCGGCCACGGTGAGAATGAAGAAAACGAAGACCTGACCGTCGACGTCACCCAGGAAGCGCGAGAAGCCGATGAAGTTGATGTTGACGGCAAGCAACATCAGCTCGATCGCCATCAGCAGCACGATCAGGTTCTTGCGGTTGATGAAGATGCCGGCGACGCTGATGCAGAACAGCACCGCGCCCAGCGCAAGGTAGTGGCCCAGGCTGATCACGGGGTTTCCTCCTGCTTGCGTTCGGCGGCCATCTTCACCAGCCGCACGCGATCCTCGCGGCGGACCATGACCTGGCGGGCCGGATCCTGGTGCTTGGTGCCCTTGCGTCGGCGCAACGTGAGCGTGATGGCGGCGATGATCGCCACGGTCAGGATCACGGCGGCCAGTTCGAACGGCAGGATGTAGTCGGTGAACAGCGCCTTGCCCAGCCATTCGGTGTTGCTCATGCCGGCGGCCAGCGCCGGATCCGGCGAGGTGATCTTCTGGCCGAAGCGCTGCACGCCGATCAGCGCGATCATCTCGACCGCCATGATCACCGCAACCAGCGCGGCCACCGGCAGGTAGCGGGCGAAACCCTCGCGCATCGGCGTGGTGTTGATGTCGAGCATCATCACCACGAACAGGAATAGCACCATCACCGCACCCACGTAGACCAGCACCAGCGCGATGGCGAGGAACTCGGCCTCGGCCAACAGCCAGATGCAGGCGGTGGAGAAGAAGGTCAGTACCAGGTACAGCACGGCATAGACCGGGTTCTTCACCGTAATGACCGCCAGCGCGGACAGCACGGTGACGATGGCGAAGCCGTAAAAGGCGATCAGCGAGAAATCCATCATCCTTCCCCGGTCCTCAGCGGTAGGCCGCGTCGAGCGCCTTGCGCTCGGCGATCTCGGCTTCGAACCGGTCGCCGATGGCCAGCAGTTGCGGCTTGGTGACGATGTTCTCGCCACGCTTCTCGAAGTGGTATTCGTAGATATGCGTCTCGACGATCGAATCGACCGGGCAGCTCTCCTCGCAGAAGCCGCAGAAGATGCACTTGAACAGATCGATGTCGTAGCGTGTGGTGCGGCGGGTGCCGTCCTCGCGCGGCGCCGAGTCGATGGTGATCGCCAGCGCCGGACAGACCGCCTCGCACAACTTGCAGGCGATGCAGCGCTCCTCGCCGTTCGGGTAGCGGCGCAGCGCATGCAGGCCGCGGAACCGCGGCGACTGCGGGAACTTCTCGAACGGGTAATGCAGGGTGTACTTCGGCTTGAAGAAGTACTTGAGCGTGAGCCAGAGCCCCTGGAGCAGCTCCAGTAGCAGCAGGCTCTTGAGGTAGTTGATGACGCGCTTCATTCGTTCGACCTCACTGGCCCGCGACGAACCAGCCCGCGTGCGCAGCCCAGGCGGCGACGAGGATCCAGACGATGGTGATGGGGATGAAGACCTTCCAGCCCAGACGCATGATCTGGTCGTAGCGGTAGCGCGGGAAGGTGGCGCGGAACCACAGGAAGCAGAAGGCGAAGAAACCGGCCTTCAGGAACAGCCACAGGATGCTCGGCTGACCGAGGAAGGAGTCCGTCCAGCCCTGGAACGGGCTCAGCCAGCCGCCCAGGAACAGCAGCGCCGCCAGGAAGCTGATCAGGATCATGTTGGCGTATTCGGCCAGGAAGAAGATCGCGAAGGCCGAACCGGAATACTCGACATGGAAGCCGGCGACGATCTCCGACTCGCCCTCGGCGACGTCGAAGGGGGCGCGGTTGGTCTCGGCCACGCCGGAGATGAAGTAGATGACGAACAGTGGCAGCAGCGGCAGCCAGAACCAGTCGAACAGCCCGGCACCGCCCTTCTGCGCGTTGACGATCTCGCTGATGTTGAGCGTGCCGGCGGCCACCAGCACGCCGACCAGGGCGAAGCCCATGGCGATCTCGTAGCTGACCACCTGCGCGGCCGAGCGCATCGCACCGAGCAGCGCGTACTTGGAGTTGGAGGCCCAGCCACCGAGGATGACGCCATAGACACCCATCGACGTCATCGCCAGCAGGAACAGCAGGCCGGCGTTGATGTCGGCCAGCACCAGCCCGTCCTCGAACGGCACCACCGCCCAGGCCGCCAGGGCCGGGGCCAGCGCCAGCACCGGCGCCAGCCGGTACAGGAAGCCATGCGCGTTGGTCGGGACGATCAGCTCCTTGAACAGCATCTTGAACACGTCGGCGAACGGCTGGATGAGGCCGATCCGCAGGCCGAAGAAGTTGATGCCGCCGACGTACGCCGGGCCATGGCGCACGTGCATCCAGCCGATCACCTTGCGCTCGGCCAGGGTGTAGAAAGCCACGGCGATGATGATCGGGACACTGATGAGCAGGATCTTCAGCAGCGTCCAGACCA
>JBEQAM010000150.1:0-5485 GCA_041640375.1 Rehaibacterium sp.
GTGCTCTTCCGATCTGATGTCCGAGCGGGGCGCACACCTGGCCACGATCGGGATCGAGGGCGTGCGCAATATCGACTGGGAGGACCTGGCGGGCTTCGAGCGCGACGGCCGCCACTACCTGCTGATCGCCGACACCGGCGACAATGGCGGCATCCGCCAGACTCTGTGGCTGCACCTGGTCGAGGAGCCGACCGCGGTGCGCGACCAGCGCGTGCGTCCGCTGCGCAGCATCCAGTTCCGCTGGCCGGACGGGCCGCGCGACTGCGAGGCGGTGGCGGTCGACGCGCGGCGCGGCGAGATCCTGCTGATCTCCAAGAAGCGCACGCCGCCCGAGCTGTTCCGTCTGCCGCTGGATGCCGAAGCCGGACGGGTGCATGTCGCCGAACTCATCGGCCGGCTGGCCGGCATCGCCCAGCCCACGCCGGAGGACCTGCAGCGCAATCCCGTGTTCGGTCGCTACCGCGCGCAGATCACCGCCGCCGACATCAGCGCCGACGGTCGCCGGCTGGCGGTGCTCAACTACCGCACCGCCTACGTCTACCTGCGCCAGGGCGACGAGGACTGGGCGCGTACCGTCGCCCGCGAACCGGTCGAGGTGCCCTACCCGTGGCTGCCGCAGGCCGAGGCGATCGGCTTCGGTCCGGACGGCCGCACCCTGTGGATCGCCAGCGAGAAGCGACCGACACCGCTGCTGCGGGTGCCGCCCGCGGACTGAAGGCCGTTGGCCATCAGGCCGTCTTGAATTTTGATATCAATCTGATATCTTTTATCCGTCATCACGGAGAACCCCCATGAAAGAGCTCGCGATCCGCTCCTGGCCCGGCATTCCGGTCCTGATCCTGGTGCTGGTGCTGCTGGCCGTCACCGTCATCGGCTTCGTCGACGCCGCCCGCAGCAGGGACGTCATACAACTCGCGGCCGCACTGACCGTCGGCATTGCGCTCCTGGTGAGCCTCGGCGGCTTCTACATGGTCGAACCCAACCAGGCGGCGGTGCTGACCCTGTTCGGCAAGTACGTCGGCACGGTCAAGGACACCGGCCTGCGCTTCAACAATCCCTTCTACAGCGCCAAGAAGGTCTCGCTGCGAGTGCGCAACTTCGAGAGCGGCCGGCTCAAGGTCAACGAACTGGACGGCAGCCCGATCGAGATCGCCGCGGTGATCGTGTGGAAGGTGGTCGATTCGGCCGAGGCGGTGTTCAACGTCGACGACTACGAGAGCTTCGTGCACGTGCAGTCGGAGGCAGCGATCCGCGCGATGGCGTCGAGCTATCCCTACGACCAGCACGAGGATGGCCAGATCTCGTTGCGCAGCCACGCCGCCGAGATCAGCCAGCACCTCAAGGAACAGCTCGACGAGCGCCTGACCACCGCTGGCGTGGACGTGCTGGAAGCGCGCATCAGCCACCTCGCCTATGCACCGGAAATCGCCCAGGCGATGCTGCAGCGGCAGCAGGCCAACGCAGTGATCGCTGCCCGCACCCGCATCGTCGAGGGCGCGGTGTCGATGGTCGAGATGGCGCTGGAGCAGCTCAAGGCCAAGGGCGTGGTCGAGCTCGACGACGAGCGCCGCGCACACATGGTCTCGAACCTGCTGGTGGTGCTGTGCTCGGACCGCGCCACCCAGCCGGTCGTGAACACCGGTTCGCTCTATTGACCGCCGCCCCTGCAGAGGCGGCCTCATCCGCGCACGGCGGCGTCCGAAGCGTCGGCAAGCGCGTGGTGGCGACTGAAGCCACTCCTGCGAGAAACAGACACGGGAGCTCATGAGCGAGAAGAAAGCCTACCCGTTGCGGATCAGCGCCAGGGTCCTGGAGGCCATGCAGCGCTGGGCCGACGACGAACTGCGCTCGCTCAACGCCCAGATCGAGTACGTGCTGCGCGAGGCGCTGCGCCGCGAAGGCCGACTCAAGCCGCCCAGCCAGGAACCGACCGAAGACGATGCCGAGTGATGCGGCATTCCATGCACACGGAGAGCAACTCCATGGCCAACGAACGCTGGACCTACCAGGTCGTCGAAGTGAAACCGCGTCTGTTCGGCGTCAGGCCGGAGGACGTGCAGGCCGAGCTCAACCGGCTCGGCGCGCAGGGCTGGGAGCTGGTGTCGGTCACCCAGCCGGGCGCGATGCATCCGGTCCGGCTCTACCTCAAACGCACCCAGTGAGTCTCGTGAACTCGTGAACGCGCGGAACGGATCCTGATCATGAAACGTGAATTCGCCCTCGCCCCGACCGGCAAGCTGCCCTGGCTGTTCCTGGCCGGCCTGCTGGGGGTACTGCCGATGCTGCTGATCGCCGTCTCGGTCCCGGCGGCGGCCCCCGGTTCGCCGCAGATCACATTCGCGGCACTGGCGCTGACCGGGCTCACCGCGCTGGGCATTTTCGCCCTGGCGCGACGACGCTCGGTCGCGATCGAAGGCGACCGACTGGTGATCCGTGCCGCGCTCTACACGCAGCGCATCCCGCTCGCCGAGCTGTGCCCGGAGCAGGCGCGCATCGTCGACCTGCGCGAACATCACCAGTGGCGCCCGGTATTGCGCAGCAACGGCCTGGGTCTGCCCGGCCTGAAGCTCGGCCACTTCCGCAGCCGCGGCCTCGGCAAGCTGTTCTGCGTGCTCACCGACGCATCGCGCGTGCTGGTGCTGCCCGAGCGCGGTGGACGCACGCTGCTGCTGAGCCTGGAGCGCCCGCAGGCGCTGCTCGACGCGCTCCGGGCGCGTTGACGTCACGCGCGCGCATCGCCAAGCTGCGCGCATGCTGCGACCGCGCGACTGGCGCCTGATCAACGGCGAACTTTTCGAAGCCCTGCCCGCCGCGCTGGCGCGCGCACGCGCCAATGTCACCGCACGCACGCTGGCCCGAGCCGACTGGCTGATCCGGCGCAAGGACGATGGCCGCTATCTCGCCGCCGTATCGCAACGCGGCGCTGCCCTGCGTGTGGTCCCGCTCGATCCGGCTGCACGCCGCCGGGCCGATGCGCTGCACGCCTTCGCCGCCCGCCTCCATCCCGCCGGACGCCAACGGACCGGCACGTGGGCGGCGCTGCCGCTGCATGGCCTGCCCCGCCTGCTGCACGCGCTCGGCCTGCCCGACGACTACGGCGCGCGGCACGCGCTGGCGCTGGTGGCCGAGCCGGTGCAACTGGCTTTCGCCGGCTTCGACCGCTACCGCCGCCCGCTCTGGCTGCATGCGGATGCCGCGCGCGCCTGGGCGCGGATGCGCGAGGCCGCGCGCCGCGACGGCGTGGTGCTCGAAGCGATCTCCGGTTACCGCAGCCATGCCTACCAGCTCGGCATCTTCCGCCGCAAGCTGGCGCGCGGGCAGACGGTCGAGCAGATCCTCGCCGTCAACGCCGCGCCCGGCTACAGCGAGCACCACAGCGGCCGCGCGCTGGACATCGGCACGCCGGGCGAGCCGCCGGCCGAAGAAAGCTTCGAGACCACCGCCGCCTTTGCCTGGCTAGGCGCCCACGCCGGCACCTTCGGCTTCGTCATGAGCTACCCGCGCGACAACCCCCACGGCATCGTGTACGAACCGTGGCACTGGTGCTGGCGCCGCGCAGACGTGTGAACGGCACAAAGCGAAAGCACGCACGGCCTGAGGCGGACAGAGCACAGGCAGCGCAGGCAGCCTCCGTTTGGCCTGCCTTGCGTGTTCTCCGCATGTGTCCCGGACTGCGTGCGCGCTTCCCCCCTACTCCTGCGACCGCGGCGTCGGTTTGGCGGCGGCGCTGGCGGCGTCGGCGATGCGCCACAGGTACAGGCTGGCCCAGGTGCGATACGGTCCCCAGCGCTCGCCACGGGCCAGCAGCGCCTTGGGCGCGGGCATGCACTCGGAGCGATCGACGATCTGCGCGCCCTTGCGGATGCCCAGGTCGTCGACCGGCAGCACGTCGGGGCGGCCGAGCCGGAACATCAGCATCATCTCCACCGTCCAGCGGCCGATGCCGCGGACAGGGGTGAGCGCGGCGACGATCTCGTCCTCGTGCATGCCGGCCATCTGCCGGGTGGTCGGGATCTCGCCGGCCTCGGCGCGGCGGCACAGGTCGCGCAGCGCCAGCGTCTTGTTGCCGGACACGCCACAGGCGCGCAACGTGGCGTCGTCGATGCGGCCGAGCGTGTCGGCATGCAGCTTGCGCGCTCCGATGGCGGCCTCGACGCGGCCGACGATGGTGGCGGCGGCCTTGCCGGAGAGCTGCTGGTAGAGGATGGCGCGGGCCAGCGCATCGACCGGGTCGAAGGGCTGCTTCCAGCGCGGGTCGGCCCCGATCGGGCCGATCCGGCGCATCCATGCGCCGAGCTTGCGGTCGACGCGCGCCAGGTGCGCGCTGGCGGCCTCGACGTCGAAACCGCGCGGGTAGCGGGCCATGTCTTGCCTCCGGTTCAATCGCGCCGCGCGAGTGTGGCGACCGCCAGCAACGACCAGCCAACCATCATCAGCACGCCGCCGAGCGGCGCCGCGGCGGTGCCAGTGCCGACGAACACCGCCAGCGCCAGGCTGCCGGCGAACAGCGACATGCCGGCCAGCAGCGCCGCCAGTGCCGAAAGCGCCAGCCGCCCGGCCGCGCGTGGCGCCAGCGCAGCCAGCGCCAGGCCGTGACCGAAGGCGAACAGCGCCGCCAGTCCAAGCCGCGCCTGCGCCTGGCCCTCGACGCCGTGGGATGCGTAGGCGCCCAATGCCACGGCGAGCCCACAGGCGATGGCACCGGCGGCGGCGAGCAGGCGTTGTGGCAGCGG
Organism: Rehaibacterium sp.; assembly: GCA_041640375.1. GTDB lineage: Bacteria > Pseudomonadota > Gammaproteobacteria > Xanthomonadales > Xanthomonadaceae > Rehaibacterium. Next base: position 4,734 of record JBEQAM010000150.1, read on the forward strand.
CATGGGCGGCTCCGTGATCGCGGGGAGCGGAAAGACTACACCGCGCAGCGCGCGCAGCAGCGCGGAGCGGTTTCGTGTCGGAACGGCATGAGCCACGACCGGCAGCGTCACGACGCATCCGGTCGCGGCTCACGCCGCGCCCGCCCCAGCACCGCTCGTCACTGTGCCGGCGCGAGATAGGCGTCGCGGTCGCGGCGCAGGTTGGCGGCCTTGAAGTTCGGCAGCGCGAAGGCCCAACCGTCGACCTTGCCGCGCAGTGCCTCGACCTCGGCGGACAGCTCGGCGAAGCGGGTCTCGGCGTCCTTGCGCAGCGCGTCCTTCGCCGTCTCGTCCAGCGTGGGCGCGGCGGCGGCCTCACCCTCGTCACCGGCGGCCGGCTTCTCTGCAGCTTCCAGCGCCCGCCGGTCCTTCTCGACCTCGGCTTCGAGGAATGCGCGCGCTAGCGTCTCGTCCAGCATCGGCTCCAGCACGACCCACAGACGTGCATCGCGGTCCCAGGCGCGCAGGCCGATGCGCAGGCCGTCCTCGCGCAGGAAGTCTGCCGCCAGCGTCGGCTCGCCCCAGTCACCGTCGAAACGACGCACATCGTCGAACTGCAGGTTGTCGAACAGGCCGGCGGTCGCTTCCGGCGCGTAATCGCTGACCAGGCGCTGGCCGCGCGGGATCTGCGCGAGCGTGAACCCGGTCGCATCGCCATCGCGACGCTCGATACGGAAGGCCGGACCGCGCTCCGGGCGCACCTCGACCGCCAC
>JBEQAM010000151.1:0-5470 GCA_041640375.1 Rehaibacterium sp.
AAGCCGACCTGGGCCTGCTGCGAGGCGATCATCACCCGCGCCAGGTCGACCCGGGGGTCGCCCAGCTCGAAGGCCTCGGCGAGGCGGCGGGATTGCATCTGCGATTGGTTGACGCCCGACAGGGCGTGCTTGAGGGTGTCACCAAAACTGGGGCCGGCAGCGACCGGCGCGGACTCCAGGCTGGGCGGCGTGATCCGGGTTTGCGCCTGCAGGGCACGGATCTGGGACAGGACGGAGGCGATGGCGTCGGACATGACGGTCTGCAAATCCTTTCGCGCCGGCGATGGCCGGCTACGCCGATCTCCGAGCAAGACGCGTGCCGCGGCATGGGCGCCGGGTTTCCGTCGCAGACTGCATCGCCGGGATTCCGCCGGGGCGCGCGCGTGCCGGCCCGATGCGACGGCACGCGCGCGAGGAACCCGCACGCCGCTGCAGTCCTCCCCAGTCCCGGATCAACCGGCGTCGCGGGTCTCGCGGTCCAGGCCGTACTTGCGCAGCTTCTCGGCCAGGGTGGTGCGGCGCAGGCCGAGCATCTGGGCGGCATGCGCCACCACGCCGTCGGCGCGTCGCAGGGCGGCGCGGATCAGCCCGATCTCGATCCGCGCCATGTGCGCCTTGAGGTCCAGCCCTTCCGGCGGCAGCACGTCGTCGGCGATCGGCGGCGCGACCGGGTCCGCGGCCGGGGCATGGCGCGTCGGCGCCGCCGCTTCGGCGGCCGCGCCGGCCTCGGCGGCGACGCGGTAGCGCGCCGGCAAGTCGTTGACGCCGATGACGGCGTCCGGGTGCAGCACCGCCAACCGCTCGATCAGGTTGGTCAGCTCGCGCACGTTGCCCGGCCAGGGATAGTGCTGCAGCACGGCGACGGTCTCGGCGGCCAGCCGTACCCGGCCACGGCCGGTGCGGGCGAGCTGGGCGGTGACCGCCTCGACCAGTGCCGGCAGGTCCTCGCGGCGCTCGCGCAGGGCCGGCATCTCGATCGGGAACACATTGAGGCGGTAGAACAGGTCCTCGCGGAACTGCCCGTCGCGGATGCGCTCCTCGAGGTTGCGGTGGGTGGCGGCGATCACCCGCACGTCGCAGTGGATGGTCTGGTTGCCGCCGACCCGCTCGAACTGGCGCTCCTGCAGCACACGCAACAGCTTGACCTGCATCGGCATGCTCATGTCGCCGATCTCGTCGAGCAGCAGGGTGCCGCCCTCGGCCATCTCGAAGCGGCCCTTGCGGGCGGTGAGCGCGCCGGTGAAGGCACCCTTCTCGTGGCCGAACAGCTCGCTTTCCAGCAGGTCGGGCGGGATGGCGCCGCAGTTGATGGCGACGAACGGGCCCTTGGCGCGCGGCGAACGCTCGTGGATGGCGCGGGCGGCGACCTCCTTGCCGGTGCCGGACTCGCCCAGGATCAGCACGGTGGTGTCGAAGGCGGCGACCTGGTCGATCATCTGCCGCAGCCGGCGGGTGGCCGGGCTGTCGCCGGTCGGCCCGCTCTCGGGCGGCAGGCTGCGGCGCCGCTCGTCCTCTTCCAGCTGCCGGATGCTGGCGCGGCGCAGGGCCTCGGTGAGCTGGGCGTGCTTGATCGGGTAGTCGAGGTTGACGCACTGCGCCTGCTGCACGGCGAAGCGACGCGGGCCGTCGGCGTGGTGCTCGGGCAGCAGCAGCAGTGGCGGGTGCAGCGGCTCGCGGCGCAGCCAGTCGAGGAAGGCGTTCCAGTCGCCGGCGTCCTCGATCGCGCCGACCACGATCGCCAGCCAGTCGGTCGGGCGGTGGCGCTGGCGGTCGATCTCGTCGGCGCCGCCGACGATGCGCGGGCTGACGTCGATGAAATCGAGCAGGGCGGCCACGCGTCCGGCGCGCTCCTGGTCCGCGTCGATCACCAGCACCCGCGATTCGCTCATGCCTCTTCGACCCCCGCCAGGCGGCGCAGCAGCGGCATCACCTCCTGGATGTAGGACAGCTTGCTGACGAAGGCGTCGGCGCCGGCGCGGGCGGAGTGCTCGCGGTGCTGGGCGTCGTCGAAATGGCTGGCGATCACCACGAAGGGTGGATCGTCCTGCGCCTTGATCAGCCGGCAGGCCTGCAGGCCGCCCATCTCGGGCATGGCCAGATCCATCAGCACCGCGTCGGGCTTGAGCGCCTCGGCCTTCTCCACCGCCTCCAGGCCGTTGAGCGCCTGCCCGACCACCTCCAGCCAGGGCAGGTTGCGGAAGTGCCGCATGGCGGCTTTCAGGAAACTCTCGTGATCGTCGACCAGCAGCACGGTGATGCGTTGCATAGCGGCCTCGGGCGGCTCAGTTCGGCGCAGCGTAGCGCACCGTACCGGTCGATGCGGTGCGTCTGCGCTCCTTGGCGGGAGGGATGCGCAACTGGTCGCGGTACTTGGCGACGGTGCGGCGGGCGATGCGCACGCCCTGGCGGGCCAGCAGTACGGCGATGTCGTCGTCGGCCAGTGGCGCCTCGGGATTCTCGCCGTCGATGAGCTTCTTCACCATCGCCTTGACCGCGGCACCGGCCACCGCGGCGCCCTCCAGCCGCACGCCGAAGAAGTGCTTGAGCTCGTAGGTGCCGCGCGGCGTCTGCACGTACTTGCCGGTGGTGATGCGCGAGATGGTCGACTCGTGCATGCCGATGGCGTCGGCGATGTCCTTGAGAGTGAGCGGCGCCATGGCCTCCTCGCCCTGTTCCAGGAAGGCCTGCTGGCGCTCGACGATGGCCTGGGTGGTACGCAGCAGGGTGTCGTAGCGCATCCCCAGGCCGCGGGTCAGCCAGCGCGCCTCGTTGAGCAGGTCGCGGAACTGGCGGCTGGCGGCGTCGTCGGCCGCGCCCTCGCCGAGCAGCTGCTCGTAGAGCGGATTGATCCGGATGCGCGGCGCGGTGACCGGGTTGAGCGCGACCTGCCAGCCGCGCTCGCCGCGCGTCACCAGCACATCGGGGATCACCACCGCCGCGGCCTCCAGCATGGCCGCGCCGGGACGCGGATTGAGGCCCAGCACCAGCCGCTCGGCCTCGGCGGCCTGCTCGGGCTCCACGTCCAGCGCCCGGGCGAGCTTGACCGGGTCGTGCAGGGCGAGCAGGTCGAGGTGCTCGTGCACCAGCCGGCGCGCCAGCACCCGGCCCGGCACCGTGCCGGGCAGCTCGTCGAGCTGCACCAGCAGGCATTCGCGCAGGTCGCACGCGCCGATGCCGACCGGCTCGCAGCGCATCAGCTTCTGCCGCACGCGTTCCAGTTCGCCGGCTTCGGCCTGGTGCGCGGCACGGGCGCGGGCGGCCAGTTCGTCGAAGGGGATTTCGAGATAACCGCTGTCGTCGACGTGGTCGAGGATCAGCGCGGCCAGCGCCAGCTCGCGCCCGGCATGGCATTCGAGCTCGAACTGCGCCAGCAGGCGCTGGCGCATGTCGCTGCTTTCGCCGGCCGGCAGCCGCTGCACGGCATCGTCGTCGAGGCTGCCGGCGCCACTGCCGCGCGCGGCCCGTAGCCATTCCAGCCCTTCGGGGGCGTCGTGCAGCCCGACTTCGACGGCCGAGGCGGCGGTCACTTCGGCAGCTTCGCCCTCGCCGCCCTCCTCGCGTTCCAGCAGCGGGTTGGTCTCCAGCACCCGGCCGATCTCCTGCTCCAGCTGCAGCGCGTCCAGCTGCAGCAACCGGATCGACTGCAGCAGCTGCGGCGTCAGGTTCAGTTGCTGGCCGAGCTGGACTTTGAGGACGGTCTTCATCTGCTGGCGCGGAACATCGCGGGGGAAACCGATTCCGGGAGGCCGCCGTCGGCACGCACGGGGAGGATGCCCCGGCCGGTCCGGCCACGTCCCTGCATCGGTGCTTGCCGTTGTACCGGAAGCGACGGGATTCCGACAGCCCGGCCGGCCGTTTCTTCCGACACGGCTTCAATCGTACTCCTCGGCATGACGCAGGGCGAAGCGCAGCAGCTCGGCCGCGCGCCGGCAGCCGAGGGTCTGCATCATGCGGGCGCGGTGGGTTTCCACCGTCTTGGCGCTGATCCCGAGTCCGGCGGCGATCTCCTTGGTGCTCTCGCCGCGGCCGAGCCGGCGCAGCACCTCGCGCTGGCGCGGCGACAGCGCCCCGATCCCGTGCCGATGGTCCGGTCCCGACCGGCGCCCGAGCATCGGCCCGGACACCTGCGGGCTGAGGAAGACCCGCCCGCCGGCGGCGGCGCGCAGGGCCAGCTCGAGTTCGCCCACCGCCGCCTCCTTGACCACGTAGCCGAGCGCGCCGCGATCCAGGGCCTCGCGCACCCGGGCCGGGTCGCCGTGCATCGACATGACCACCACGGCCACACCCGGCCAGCGGGCACGGAGCTCGGACAGTGCCTGTAGGCCATGCATCCCGGGCATGGACAGGTCCAGCAGCACCAGCTCGGGCCGGTGGCGGGCCACCAGCTCGAGCGCTTCGCGTCCGTCCTGGGCCTCGGCGACGACTTCGAATCCGTGGAAGGACTCCACCAGCCGCCGCACGCCCGCACGCACCAGCGCGTGGTCGTCGGCAATGAGTACTCGCATGACGCAGCCCCCGCCGCCTTCTGCGATCCGACCCGGCACCATAGCGAGCCGCCGCGCGCTCGCCAACCGTCACGTGCGTGATTGCACAATGTACCGCTGACAAAGCGGTCGCCGTGGCGGCCGTCGCGGACGCCTCCGCGCCGTGGCGGCGGAGGCTGCCTGCGCGCCTGGGGCGGCGCTCAGCGCTGGCGACGGGCGCCGGCGATGGCGCGGCGGTGCAGGCGGAACAGGTGCCGTTCGAGCGCCGATTCCAGCGCTTCCGGCAGCGGCGAGAAGCGCAGCCACAGCCGCGGTGTCGGTTCGCGGCGGTCGACCGCGATCGCCTCGACCGGCAGCTCGATCGCCTGCGGCAGCCAGGACACCGGCTGCAGGCGCAGCAGGCCGGCCTGTCCCGGCGCCACCGACGGCGCGCCGGCCAATTCGACGCCGCGCCGCGACCAGCGCACCTCGGCAACCGGCAGCGGCGCGACCTCGCGGCGCACGACCAGGCCGACCAGCTCGAACAGCAGGTTCAGCTTGGCCTCGATGCGCTGCAGCGCCAGTTCGTGGGCACCGCGCTCCTCGCCTTCCTCGCCCTGACCGTCCTCGACCAGGGCGATGGCGCGCAACAGGCTCTCGGCCCGCTCCGCGGCGCGCTCGCGCGCGGTCGCGTCCAGCGCGACGAGGACGAACTCGACCGGCAGCGCCTCGCGGCAGGCCAGCGCGTCCTCGAACAGTTCCCGCTCGGCGGCTTCGGCAGTCATGCTCATGGCCTCCCCCCGTCTCGATAGGCGCGCGCCGCGTCGTCGGCCCGGTGCAGGCCGCGCAGCCGCTCGGCCGCGTCATGCAGATCGGCGATGGTCGGCGGCGCCGTGGGCGGCGTACGTCGTGGCGAGGGAGACGGCGTCGTAGTCGGCGCGGAGGATTCCCTTGCTCGGGGAGGCGGCCTTCGCCTCGGCGATCAGCCGGATCGTGGTGCCGCGCAG
>JBEQAM010000152.1:0-5462 GCA_041640375.1 Rehaibacterium sp.
ACGCTCTTCCGATCTCGCTGCGCGAGACACGGAAATGGAAGCGGCCCAGGGTCAGCTCCTCGCCGGCTTCCGGCAGGTGGCCGATGGCCGAGGTCACCAGCCCGCCGACGGTGTCGTAGTCGTCGTCCGGGAAGTCGGCGCCGAAGCGCTCGTTGAAGTCGGCGATCGGCGTGAGCGCGTCGACCACGTACTGGCCGTCGGTCTGGGCGACGATCTGGCTGCTCGCGTCTTCGGCCTCGTCATGCTCGTCGTCGATCTCGCCGACGATCTGCTCGAGCACGTCCTCGATGGTGACCAGACCGGCGACGCCGCCATACTCGTCGACCACGATCGCCATGTGGTTGCGCGAGAGGCGAAACTCCTTGAGCAGTACGTTCAGCCGCTTGGACTCGGGGATCAGCACGGCCGGCCGCAGCAGCTGGCGCACCGAGGCGGGCGGGGTCGCGCCGGCCAAACCCTTGAGCAGATCCTTGGCGAGCAGGATGCCGAGAATCTCGTCCTTGTCCTCGCCATGCACGGGGAAGCGCGAGTGGCCGCTCTCGACCACGATCGCCAGCACTTCGGACAGCGGCGCGTCGGCGGGCACCGACACCATCTGCGCGCGTGGCACCATCACGTCGCCGACCTGCTGGTCGGACACGGCCAGCGCGCCTTCCAGCATCTTCAGGGTGTCGGCGGTGAGCAGGCCGTTGGCCTGAGCTTCGCGGAGGATCTCGAGCAGATCCTCGCGGCTGCGGGGTTCGCCGGAGAAGGCGGCGCTCAGGCGGTCGAGCCAGGAGCGGCGCTCCGGCGGGCTACTACTGGGGTCCTCGGACATGGATCTTCGACAGGCGCCCGCGAAAGGGGCGGTGGCCGGCAGTTTACCGCGAACGGGTGACGGCTTGCCGTCGGCATCGGCCCGGCCGCGGGCGACGACCCGTTACAGATAGGGGTCGGCGATGCCCAGTCCGGCGAGGATCTCGCGTTCGAGCTGTTCCATCGCCTCGGCTTCGAGCGGGTCGTCGTGGTCCATGCCCAGCAGGTGCAGCACGCCGTGCACGGTCAGGTGGGCGTAGTGCGCGGCCAGTGGCTTGCCATGCTCCCTGGCCTCGCGGGCCACCACCGGCGCGCACAGCACGATGTCGCCGAGGATCGGCAGGTTCACCCCGTCGGGCAGCTCGGCCGGAAAGCTGAGCACGTTGGTGGCGTAGTCCTTGCCGCGGTAGTGGCGGTTGAGGGCGCGGCCTTCGCGTTCGCCGACCAGGCGGATGGCGAGGTCGGCGCGGCGCACGCGCCCGCTCAGCGTGGCCTCGGCCCATTTGCGGAAGCTCTGCGGCGCGGGCAGGCCGGCGCGGTCGAGTCCGTAGCTGACGCCCAGATCCAGCTGCACCGCCCGCCTGCCCATCGTCAGTCCTCCGGCTTGCCGTCGCGCGCATCGTAGGCGCGAACGATCCGCTGCACCAGCGGATGCCGCACCACGTCGCGGGCGGTGAAGAAGGTGAAGCTGATGCCGTCGACGTCGCGCAGCACCTCGACGGCGTCGCGCAGGCCCGACTTGACGCTGCGCGGCAGGTCGACCTGGGTGAGGTCGCCGGTCACCACCGCGGTCGAGCCGAAGCCGATCCGGGTGAGGAACATCTTCATCTGCTCGATGGTGGTGTTCTGCGCCTCGTCGAGGATCACGAAGGCGTCGTTGAGCGTGCGGCCGCGCATGTAGGCCAGCGGTGCGATCTCGATGACGTTCTTCTCGATCAGCTTGAGCACGCGTTCGACGCCGAGCATTTCGTACAGCGCGTCGTAGAGCGGGCGCAGGTAAGGGTCCACTTTCTGGCTGAGGTCGCCGGGCAGGAAGCCCAGCTTCTCGCCGGCTTCGACCGCCGGGCGCACCAGGATCACGCGCTGCACGCGGCTGGTGTTGAGCGCCTCGACGGCGCTGGCCACAGCGAGGAAGGTCTTGCCGGTGCCGGCCGGACCGATGCCGAAGTTCACGTCGTGGGTGGCGATGGCGTGCAGGTAGCGCGCCTGGTTGGCACCGCGGCCGCGCACGCTGCCGCGCTTGACCTTGATCACCACTTCCTGCGCCTGGCCGGCGGCGGCCTCGGCGAGGCGGTCCAGGTTGGCGTCGTTCAGGCGCAGGTGGATGCGCTGGGCGGTCAGCGTCTCGCTGGCCGCCTCCTCGTAGAGCGCCCTGAGCAGGCGTTCGGCGGCGCGCGCGGCCTCGTCCTCGCCGATCACCCGGAACACGTTGCCGCGGTTGGCGATCTCCACGCCCATGCGCAGCTCGATCTGCCGCAAGTGCTCGTCGAACGGGCCGGCGAGATTGGCCAGGCGCGCGATGTCCTCGGGTTCGAGGGCGAAGTCGCGCTGGGCGAGGGGGGCGGTCATGAATCGTCAGCCGCGGGTCGACACGGACGGGCGTGGATGGGCGCGGCGCGGGGCGTTCGGGACCTGCCCGTCGTCGCATGACGGTGAGAGGCGGGGATGGGTGGAAACCATGTCGGTCTGCTTCTCCCTAGGCAACGCGTCATCCGCGGGCATCCAGGTGGATCCGCCGCCAGACTCAGGCCGCCGCGGCGTCGTCGACGGCGACGACCCGTCCGCGCAGCGAATTCGACAGCGCGTGGGTGATCGTCACGTCGACGAACTGGCCGATCATCCGCGGATGACCGGGGAAGTTGACGTAGCGCATGTTGCCGGTGCGTCCGGTCAGCTCGTTCGGGTCCTTCTTGCTCGGTCCCTCGACCAGCACGCGCTGCACGCTGCCGACCATGGCCTCGGAGATCCTCTTCGCGTTGGCGTCGATGGCGGCCTGCAGGCGCTGCAGGCGGGCTTTCTTCTCGGCCTCGGGCGTGTCGTCGGGCAGGTTGGCGGCCGGTGTGCCCGGGCGTGCGGAGTAGACGAAGCTGAAGCTCTGGTCGAAGCCGATGTCCTCGATCAGCTTCATCGTCGCCTCGAAGTCCTTCTCGGTCTCGCCGGGGAAGCCGACGATGAAGTCCGAGCTGATCGAGATGCCCGGCCGCGCCTCGCGCAGGCGGCGGATCTTGGCCTTGTACTCGAGCACGGTGTGGCCGCGCTTCATCGCGGCGAGGATGCGGTCGGAGCCGGCCTGCACCGGCAGGTGCAGGTACTCGGCGAGCTGCGGCACGTCGCGGTGCGCCTCGATCAGCGCGTCGCTGAACTCGACCGGGTGCGAGGTGGTGTAGCGGATCCGACCGATGCCTTCGATCTGGGCGATGGCGCGGATCAGCAGGGCGAGGTCGGCGACACTGCCGTCGGCCATCCGGCCGCGGTAGGCGTTGACGTTCTGCCCCAGCAGGTTGACCTCGCGCACGCCCTGCTCGGCGAGCTGGGCGACTTCCAGCAGCACGTCGTCGAACGGGCGCGAGACTTCCTCGCCGCGGGTGTAGGGCACCACGCAGAAGGTGCAGTACTTGCTGCAGCCCTCCATGACCGAGACGAAGGCGGTCGGGCCTTCGGCGCGCGGTTCGGGCAGACGGTCGAACTTCTCGATCTCGGGGAAGCTGATGTCCACCTGCGGACGGCCGGTGTCGCGCCTGGCGGCGAGCATCGCCGGCAGCCGGTGCAGGGTCTGCGGACCGAAGACCAGGTCGACGAAGGGCGCGCGCCGGAGGATCGCCTCGCCCTCCTGGCTGGCCACGCAGCCACCCACGCCGATGATGACCCGGTCGTTCTTCTTCTTGAGCTGCTTCCAGCGGCCGAGCTGGCTGAACACCTTCTCCTGCGCCTTCTCGCGGATCGAGCAGGTGTTGATCAGGATGACGTCGGCCTCCGACTCGTCCGCGGTCAGTTCCAGGCCGTGCTCGGCTGCCAGCACGTCGGCCATCTTGGCCGAGTCGTACTCGTTCATCTGGCAACCGTGCGTCTTGATGTAGAGCTTGCCGGCCATGCAGGCGTACCGAAAACCGCAAACCGCTATTGTAGTGGCCGCGGGGTGAGGCGCCAAACGTTTGACCGCAAAGGACTTGGCAGTCCGGCCGGGGCCGTGGAAACTGCCGTCATGCCGATCCGGGGAGTCGCCACCGTCGTCCTGTTCGCGCTCGCCGCGCCCGCCGCGGCGGGCGAGCTGTACCGCTGCGAGGCCGCCGACGGCAGCCTGAGCTACACCAACACCCGTCCCGGGGGGCAGAACTGCAAGGTGATCCAGCGCTACACCCCGGCGCCGGCGCGCGGCGGCGGCGCGTCGGCTGCGCCCCGGGTGGATTTCCGCAGCGCCCCCGGCGATGCGGTGCCGAGCGCGCCCGCCGTCTCCGGTCAGGCCCGGGTCACCCGCGGCGCGGTCTACAAGTACGAGCGCGACGGGGTGGTGCACTACACCAACGTCCGGCCCCGCGGCGAGCCGGTCGAGGTGCTGTTCACCTACGTCGAGACCTGCTTCGCCTGCGCCCTGCGGCCGGGCGTGGACTTCCGCACGGTGCCGCTCAACACCAGCGCCTTCGCCGCCGAGGTGGCGAAGGCGGCGAGCGAGTTCGGCGTCGATGAGGCGCTGGTGCGGGCGGTGATGCACGCCGAGAGCGCGTTCAACCCGCACGCCCGTTCGCACAAGGGCGCGCTGGGCCTGATGCAGCTGATTCCGGCCACCGCCGAGCGCTTCGGCGTCGCCGACCCGTTCGACGCGGCGCAGAACATCCGCGGCGGCGTCGAATACCTGGCCTGGCTGCTGCGCCGCTTCGACGGCAACACCACCCTGGCGACCGCCGCCTACAACGCCGGCGAAGGCGCGGTGGAGCGCTACGGCGGGGTGCCGCCGTTCGCCGAGACCCAGCGCTACGTCGAGCGGGTGGCGATCCTGCTCGACCGCTATCGCGGCCGGCTGGCCGCGACGTACTGAGCCGGCTCGCCCGGCAGCGACCGGCGGCGTTCAGGCCCCGGCCGGCGGCGGCCGGCGCGCCAGTGTCAGCTCGGTGCGGAAGGGGATGCCGGCGCGCATCCCGGCCAGCGCGACCCGGGTGCCCGGCGGCAGGTCGGCCTCGCGCCGGCGCAGTTCCAGCGGGTCGGCGATGGCGCTGCCGTCGAGTTCGGTGAGCACGTCGCCCGGGCGCAGCCCGGCCCGCTCGGCCGGGCTGCCCGGGTGGATCGCCGAGATCGTCACACCCGGCGCGCTGCCGGCGATCCGGCCGGAGCCGTCGAGGTACTCCGCGCCCAGCCAGCCGCGCACCACGCCGCCTTCGCGCACGATGTGGTCGAGCACCATGCGCGCGGTGCTGACCGGAATGGCGAAGCCGATGCCGTTGGCGTCCGGCACGCGCTGGGTGAACACGGCGGTGTTGATGCCGACCAGCTCGCCGCGGGCGTTGACCAGCGCGCCGCCGGAATTGCCGCGGTTGATCGCCGCATCGGTCTGGATGAAGTCCTCGTAGGTGGCGATGTGCAGCTGGTTGCGGCCGAGTGCCGAGACGATGCCCTGGGTGACGGTCTGGCCGAGCCCGAACGGGTTGCCGATCGCCAGCACTACATCGCCGACC
>JBEQAM010000153.1:0-5424 GCA_041640375.1 Rehaibacterium sp.
GCCGTGCAGGACTCGAACCTGCGACCCACTGGTTGAGCCAGCCTGCGAGACCGACTGCAGGGCGAGGATGGTGGGCCGTGTAGGACTCGAACCTGCGACCCACTGGTTGAGCCAGCCTGCGAGACCGACTGCAGGGCGAGGATGGTGGGCCGTGTAGGACTCGAACCTACGACCAACTGGTTAAAAGCCAGCTGCTCTACCGACTGAGCTAACGGCCCCACGACTGCGAGATTGTATGCCGGTCCACCGCGGCGAACGCCGCACCTACGACCGACATGGTTGAGCCAGCTGCTCTACCGACTGAGCTAACGGCCCCACGACTGCGAAATTGTATGCCGGTCCACCGCGGCGAACGCCGCGCCTGCGACCGACATGGTTGAGCCAGCGGCTCTACCGACCGGGCTGACGGCCCACAAGCAGGGCGCGCAGTGTATGCACCGCGGCGACAAGTCTCAAGTTTAGTCGAAGCGGGCAGACCCGGCTCGACCGGCGTAGCGCGTCGGATCGGGCACCCCCGCCGCCGCGAAACCCTGCGCGCGCAGCCGGCAGGCGTCGCAGTGGCCGCAGGCACGGCCTTCGGCATCGGCGCGGTAGCACGACACCGTCGCGGCGAAGTCCACCCCCAGCCGCAGCCCTTCCTTGACGATGTCGGCCTTGGACAACTGGATCAGCGGCGCATGGACGCGGATGCCCGCGCCCTCGACACCGGCCTTGGTGGCGAGGTTGGCCAGACGCTCGAAGGCCTCGACGAAGGCCGGCCGGCAGTCGGGATAGCCGGAGTAGTCGACGGCATTGACGCCGCAGAAGATGTCGGCCGCGCCCAGCACCTCGGCCCAGCCGAGCGCGATCGACAGCATGATGGTGTTGCGCGCCGGCACGTAGGTGACCGGAATGCCCGCGCCGCCGGCCTCGGGCACCTCGATGTCATCGGTCAGTGCCGAGCCGCCGATGCTGCGCAGGTCGACCTGGACCGTCTTGTGCGCCAGCGCGCCGAGCTGCCCGGCAACACGCGCAGCGGCGGCCAGCTCGGAGGTATGACGCTGACCATAGGCCACGCTCAACGCGTGGCAGGCGAAGCCCCGCTCACGGGCGATGGCGAGGGTGACGGCGGAGTCCATGCCACCGGAGACGAGGACGACGGCGTTCTTCACGGGAATCGGGAATCGGGAATCGGGAATCGGGAATCGGGAATCGGGAATCGGGAATCGGGAATCGGGAATCGGGGGGAGCGTAGCGCAGCTTTCAGTGCAGCAGGCAAACGACGAAGGACGTGGCAGCAGCGAGTCCCGGCTTTGCCTTCCGGAATCGCGGGACTGCGGTCAGCGACGCCGATTTCCGGTTCCCGCTTCCCGATGTCCGGCTCCTCACCGCCCCGGTTCGTCGCCCCAGACCTGCTTGTGCAGCTGCAGCTGGAAGCGCACCGGCAGGCGGTCGGCGAGGATCCAGTCGGCCAGTTCGCGCGGGCTGACCTGGGCGTAGCTCGGCGAGAACCAGACCACGCATTTTTCGTGCAGCGCCCGCTCGCGGACCCGCTCGCGCGCCCACTCGTAATCGGCACGGTCGCAGATCACGAACTTGAGCTGATCGTGTGCGGTGAGCAGCTCGAGGTTTTCCCAGCGGTTGCGCTGGACTTCCCGCGACCCCGGCGTCTTGATGTCGACCACCCGGCTCACCCGCGGATCGACCTCGGAAATGTCGATGGCGCCGGAGGTCTCCAGCGACACCTCGTAACCGGCATCGCACAACCGTCGCAGTAGCGCGATGCAGCGCTTCTGCGCCAGCGGCTCGCCGCCGGTCACGCAGACGTGGCGGACACCGTGGCGGGCCACTTCGGCGAGGATGGCGTCGATCTCCCACCAGTCACCGCCGTGGAAAGCGTAGGCGGTGTCGCAGTACTGGCAGCGCAGCGGACAGCCGGTGAGACGGACGAACACGGTCGGCCAGCCGGCGTCGCGGGCCTCGCCCTGCAGCGAGCAGAAGATCTCGGTGAGGCGCAGCCTCTCGGCGACCGCGGTAGCCATGGGAAAAGCCCGGTCCGCCGCGCTTACTGGCGGCGCTCCAGCGCGAGCGCGCGCAGACGGCCCTGGGCCAGCCGCGCCACGGTGGTGTCGGGGTAGCGCTCGATCACCCGGTTGAGCGTGGCTTCGGCCTCGGCCCACTGGCGCAGTTCATACTGGCAGTAGCCGAGCTTGAGCAGCGCATCGGGCGCCTTGTTGGAATCGGGAAATTTCTGCAGCAGCGACTGGAAGCTCTCCAGCGCCACGTCATAGTTCTGCGTGACGTAGTAGCTCTCGCCAAGCCAGTACCAGGCATTGGGGGCGTACTCGCCATCGGGGAACTCCTGGATGAACCGCTGGAAACGGCGCGCCGATTCGGCGTACTGGCCGTTCTTGAGGGCGTCGAAGGCAGCCTCGTAGGCGCTCCGCTCACTGACCGGATCGGCCGGGCGCGCGGGTGCCTCTGCGGCGGCCGGGGCCTCGGCGGGCAGCGGAGCCTCCGGCGTGGCGGGCGCCTCGGACGCGGTGTGCGGCGCAGCGGCGACACCCCCCTGCTCCAGCCGGCCGATGCGGCTGTCGAGGTCGATGTACTGTTCGCGGTTGCGCTGCCTGAGCTGCTCGTTCTCGAACTGCAGCTGCTCCACCTGGCCGCGTAGGGCCTGGATCTCGGCGCGCATCTCGGTGAGCTGGTTGAGCAGCTCCAGATTCTGCCCGCCACCCTGCTGTGCCTGCAGCTGCTCCAACCGGGCCACGCGGTCGGCCAGGCTGGTACGGGTCTGGGCAAGGACCGGGGCGGCGGCCACCACGGCCGCCGCCCCCATCAGCCCGCGCGTGATGCCGGCGCGGATCATCGATTACCGGGCGGTGTAGATGATCTCGACGCGACGGTTCTGCGACCAGCAGCTCTCGGCCGACACGGTGCAGGTCGGGCGCTCCTCGCCGTAGCTGACCACGGTCAGCTGGCTGGCGGAACCACCATTGGCCTGCAGGGCCGCGCTCACCGCGTTGCCGCGACGCTCGCCGAGGCCGAGGTTGTACTCGCGGCTGCCACGCTCGTCGGCATGACCCTCGAGGGTGATGCGGGCGGACGGACGGTCACGCAGGTACTTGGCGTGGCAGGCCATGATCGCGTTGAACTCCGGCTTGACGTTGTCGCGGTCGAAGTCGAAGTAGACCACGCGCTGGCGCAGGCAGCTGTCGGTGTCCAGATCGGCCGGGGTGTAGCGGCCGTCGGAAACCGGCGCCGGCTGGGCGGGCGGCGCGGGCGGCGCGGGCGGAGCCGGCTCTTCCTTGACCTTCTTGGCGCAGGCGGCCAGGCCAACGCTCAGGGCGAGGGCAAAAAGCACGCGGGAAGTGGTGTTCATGGGATTTCCTCGGGTTGCGGGTAGCTGTACTTGTTTGGGATTGGAATCTTAGCCCGTCCTTGAATCAACGCTGCCGGAACGGCGACCAGGCGGGCTCCCGGACGTCACCATCGGCCAGTACCAGACGCTGCCGCACCCGGCCATCGGCCGAAACTGCGAACAGCACGCCTCGCGACCCTTCACGCGCCGCGTAAAGGATCATCGAACCGTTCGGAGCGAAGCTCGGGGACTCGTCGAGGTTGCCCGGCGAGAGGGTCTGCCAGCGCCCGCTGCCCCCGAGGCTGCGATCCAAAACCGCAATACGATAAACATTCCCGGCCCCCTGCGCCACGGCGAGCTTCTTGCCGTCGAAGCTCACGCTGGCGCGGGCGTTGTATTCCCCCTGGAAGGTGACCCGGGTAGCCTCGCCGCCACCGGCCGGCACCTGGTAGATCTGCGGCTTGCCGCCGCGGTCGGAGGTGAAATAGATGGTCTGCCCGTCCGGCGCCCACACCGGCTCGGTGTCGATCGCCCAGTGGTTGGTGATCTGGGTGAGCTGGCGGCTGGCCAGATCCATCACGTAGATCTCGGGATTGCCGGTGCGCGACAGGGTCAGGGCGAGCCGGGTGCCGTCGGGGGAGAAGCTGGGCGCGCCGTTGATGCCGCGGAAGCTGGCCACCACCTCGCGGGCGCCGGTGGCGATCTCCTGGATGTAGATCGAGGAATTGCCGCGCTCGAAGCTGACGTAGGCCAGGCGGCGACCGTCGGGACTCCAGGCCGGCGACAGCAGCGGCTCGCGCGAGCGCACCACGGTCTGCGGGTTGTAGCCGTCGGCGTCGGCGACCATCAGGGCGTACTGGATGTTCTGGCCGACGCCGGTGGCGGTGACGTAGGCGATCCGCGTCCAGAAGGCGCCGCGGATGCCCAGGATCTTTTCGTAGATGTGATCGGCGATCTGGTGCGCCACATCGCGCATGCCCTGGGCACGGCCGGCCAAGGCCAGGCCGAGCAGGCGCTCCTGGCGGGCCACGTCGAACAGCTCGAATTCGGTGCGGTAGCCGCCGTCGGGGTTGTCCAGGATGCGGCCGACCACGATGAAGTCCTGCCTGAGCAGGCGCCAGGTGGCGAAGTTGATCTCCGGCCCGCGCAGCGGCTTCTCGACGATGTCCTGCTCCGGCAACGCGCGGAACTGGCCGGAGCGGTTGAGGTCGGCGCGGATCACCGCCGCCACGTCGGTGTCCGGCGAGGCCGAGGTGCCGAGGTACTCGAACGGGACGATGGTGATCGGCAGCGCCGCGGCGGCGCCGCCGACGATGTCGATCTCCAGCGCCTGCCCGCGAACCGAGCCCATCGGCAGGAACAGGACCAGCAGCAGGGCGAAGAGCTTGTTCATCGTCATCGCGATCAACCCTCGGGGGCTCGGAAAGTGAAGCGGAGTTCGCGCCGGAACACCGACTCGAAGCCGGCGTAGGGCAGCGGCTGGGCGCGCAGCACGGCGGCTTCCACCGAGCGACGCCCCAGTTCGTCGTATGGGCAGGAGGGATCGACGTTGGCGCTGATCACCTCCCCGCCCGGGATCTGCACGATGCGGATCACGCACGGCACGCCGGGACGGATTGTCTCCGGTCTGATCCAGTTGCGTTCGACTGCTTGCTGAATGGCGAGCTGGTAGCGACCCAGCAGGCTGTCGTCGGTGCCGCCGGTCCCCGCTCGCGGGGTGCCGCTGTCGGCCGGGGCCGGGCGCGCATCGGTCTGTGCGGCAGCCGCGAGCTGGCGATCGCGCAGCTGCTCCAGGCGCTGCTGCTCCATCCGGCTCTGGCGCTCGGCGGCCTCGCGCTGGCGGCGGATCTCGGCGAGCTGCTTCTCGCGCTCCTCGGCCTGGCGGCGCAGGCGCTCACGGCGTTCGGCCTCCTCCTGCTGGCGCTGGCGCTCGGTCAGGTCGATCTGCTCCTGGCGGCGGCGCTCCTCCTGCTCTCGGCGCTGGCGCTCCTCGGCCTGCTGCTGGGCCAGCCGGGCGGCGCGCTCCTGGTCGCGGGTGTCCGGGCGTGGCGGCGGGATCTGCGGGGCCGGCTGCGGCGGCGTCT
>JBEQAM010000154.1:0-5420 GCA_041640375.1 Rehaibacterium sp.
GCGCGCGGCGCGGCTGGAAACCGCAGGCGGTCAGCAGGAGGGCGATGGCTGCGAGGGCGAGGTGGTGGCGCATGGTCGGGAGCCGGTGGGATGGGGGCATGATCGCAGGGGCGTCGGCGTCGGGGAAGCTGGCGGTGGCGGCGCGGGTTCGCGGGTGTGGAGCGAACGATGCGATCGGACCCTGCACCGCTTCGCCGTACCCTCGTCCGCCCGGCGGGCCCCGTCTCCCACAGGGAGAAGGAGTCAAAGCCCCTGTCCCTGCGGGGAGATGCGGCGCGCTCGCAAGCCAGAGGATCCAGCGACCTCGAGCCTCAAGCCGGAGGCACTGGATGCCCGCTTTCGCGGGCATGACGATTACCTCTGCATCATCGCCTGCACTCTGGATCGCCCGGACTCGGGCGCTCAGCCGGCGACGATGTTGACGATCTTGCCGGGGACGACGATCACCTTGCGCACGCTCAGGCCTTCCATGAACCTGGCCACGCCGGGCTCGGCGAGGGCCTGGGCCTGGATGGCGGCATGGTCGGCGCCCACTGGCACTTCGATCTGGCCACGCAGCTTGCCGTTGACCTGCACCGCCAGGGTGACCGCGTCGCGCACCAGCGCGTCCGGGTCGGCCACCGGCCAGCTCAGGTCCTCGATCAGCGTCTCGGGGTGGCCCAGCGCCTGCCACAGGGCGTGGCTGGCGTGCGGGGTGATCGGGTTGAGCAGACGCACTACCGCCTCCCAGGCCTCCTGCAGCACGGCGCGCCCCTGGGGGCTGGCATCCTCGAACTTCGCCAGCGCGTTCATCAGCTCCATCACGGCGGCGATGGCGGTGTTGAAGGTGTAGCGGCGGCCGATGTCGTCGCCGACCTTGGCGATGGTCTCGTGCACCTGGCGGCGCATGGCCTTCTGTGCGGGGTTGAGTGCCGCCTTCTCCAGCGCCGGGGCCGGGCCGCCGGCGACGTGCCGGTGCACCTGCGTCCACAACCGGCGCAGGAAGCGCGCCATGCCCTCCACGCCGGCCTCGTTCCACTCCAGGCTCTGCTCGGGCGGCGCGGCGAACATCGAGAACAGGCGCACGGTGTCGGCGCCGTACTTGTCCACCATCGCCTGCGGATCGACGCCGTTGTTCTTCGACTTGGACATCTTCTCGACGCCGCCGATCTCCACCGGCCGGCCGTCGGCGCGCAGGGTGGCGCCGGTGATGCGTCCGCGCTCGTCGCGGACGATGTCCACGTCGGCGGGGTTGAACCAGATCTTCGAGCCGTCGGCTTGGCTGCGGTAGAAAGTCTCGGCGATCACCATGCCCTGGCAGAGCAGGCGGCTGGCCGGTTCGTCGCTGGTGACCAAGCCGGCGTCGCGCAGCAGTTTGTGGAAGAAGCGGAAGTACAGCAGGTGCAGGATCGCGTGTTCGATGCCGCCGATGTACTGGTCCACCGGCAGCCAGTAGTCGGCGCGCTCGTCGACGATGTCGGCCGCACCCGGGCAGGTGTAGCGGGCGTAGTACCAGCTCGACTCCATGAAGGTGTCGAAGGTGTCGGTCTCGCGCTCGGCGGCGCCGCCGCACTTCGGGCAGGTCGTCCGGCGCCACTCCGGGTCGGCCTTGATCGGGCTGACCACGCCGGAGAAAGCCACGTCCTCGGGCAGCACCACCGGCAGCTGGTCTTCGGGCACCGGCACGTCGCCGCAGCGCGGGCAGTGGATCATCGGGATCGGGCAGCCCCAGTAGCGCTGGCGGCTCACGCCCCAGTCGCGCAGGCGGAAGTTCACTTTGCGCTCGGCCCGGGCCCCGAGCATCTCGGCGATCTTGTCGAACGCGCCGCGGTAGTCCAGGCCGTCGATGGCGCCGGAGTTGACCACGCGCATGCGCGGGTCGGCCTTGTCGGCGTACCAGTCCTGCCAGCGAGCGTCATCGTAGGTTTCGCCCTCGACCGCGATCACCTGCCTGATCGGCAGACCGTACTTGTGGGCGAACTCGAAGTCGCGCGCGTCGTGGCCTGGCACCGCCATCACCGCGCCGGTGCCGTAGCCCATCAGCACGAAGTTGGCGACCCAGATCGGCACGCGCTCGCCGGATATCGGATGGATCGCGTACAGGCCGGTCGGCATGCCACGCTTCTCCTGCGTCTCCAGCTCGGCCTCGGACACACCGCCCCGGCGGCACTCGGCGATGAACGCGGCCAGTGCGGGGTTGCCCTGTGCGGCGCGCACGGCCAAGGGGTGCTCGGCGGCCACCGCCATGTAGGTCACGCCCATCAGCGTGTCGGGGCGGGTGGTGAACACGCGCAGCGTCTCGCCGGAGCCCTCGACCGTGAAATCGATTTCCAGCCCCTCCGAGCGCCCGATCCAGTTGCGCTGCATGGTCTTGACCGCCTCCGGCCAGCCGTCGAGCCTGTCCAGCTCGTCGAGCAGCTCCTGCGCGTAAGCGGTGATCCTGAGGAACCACTGCGGGATCTCGCGCTTCTCCACCGGCGCGCCCGAGCGCCAGCCGCGGCCGTCGATGACCTGCTCGTTGGCCAGCACGGTCTGGTCCACCGGATCCCAGTTGACGACCGCGTTCTTGCGGTACACCAGCCCCTTCTCGAACAGCCGCACGAACATGCGCTGCTCGTGCACGTAGTAGTCCGGCCGGCAGGTGGCGAACTCGCGCGACCAGTCGATGGCGTAGCCCAGCGACTTGAGCTGCTCGCGCATGTGCTCGATGTTGGCGTAGGTCCACTTGGCCGGCGCGGTCCTGTTCTTGATCGCGGCGTTCTCGGCCGGCAGGCCGAAGGCGTCCCAGCCCATCGGTTGCAACACGTTCCTGCCTTGCATGCGCTGGTAGCGACTGATCACATCGCCGATGGTGTAGTTGCGCACATGCCCCATGTGCAGCGCGCCGGACGGATACGGCAGCATCGACAGGCAGTAGAACTTCGGCTTCGAGGGGTCCTCGACGACCTCGAAGGCACGGGTACGGGACCAGAAGGACTGGGCGGCGGCCTCGACGGCGCGCGGATCGTAAACGCCCGGCTCGGCCGGGGCGGATGCGTGGTTGGGCTGCATGGCAGAGGGC
The DNA here is from genome assembly GCA_041640375.1 of Rehaibacterium sp. Lineage (GTDB taxonomy): Bacteria > Pseudomonadota > Gammaproteobacteria > Xanthomonadales > Xanthomonadaceae > Rehaibacterium. Next base: position 3,041 of record JBEQAM010000154.1, read on the forward strand.
GGAGAAATCAAGGCGGCCAGCCTACCGCAGTGCACAAATCCCCAGCAATCGTTCTAGCGGACTGCCGGGGGTTCGGATACCGGTCGCTTCGCGGCTGTGCAGCGCGCCACCAGATCCCCGGCCCGCTGCCGCGGGCTGCCCCTGACTCAAGGGGGCTGCCTGACTCGAGGAGGCCGTTGTCGGGCTTTCGGATACGTCGTGTGCGCAGGGCGGGCCCTGGAGGCCGTCCGACGGCGATGGCGGATGGTGACGCACGAGATCGTGACCCAGGCGGCTCCCACGGTGGCCGCGGCCATCGCCCTCGGCCCGGTTGCCACCCGGGAGTGCGCGCTATAGTCGGCGTTCCATCCGAGGAGCGTCGCCCATGTCCCCGACCCGCACCGCCCTGGCCCTGACCCTGCTCGCTGCCCTGCCCGCCGCTGGCGCGGCCGAACTCACCGCCATCCACTGCGGCCAGCTGTTCGACACCCGCAACGGCCGCCTGCTCGCCGACCGGACGGTGGTGGTCGAGGGCGATCGCATCCGCGCGGTCCAGGCCGGCCGGACCGGGGTCGAGGGCGCACGCACCGTCGATCTTTCCGGCCACACCTGCATGCCGGGCTGGACCGACCTGCACGTGCACATCACCCAGGAATCGAACCCGGCACGCTACGCCGAGAGCTTCCGCCTGAATCCGGAACACTTCGCCTTCCGTGCCGTGGGCTATGCCGAGAAGACGCTGCTGGCCGGCTTCACCACCGTCCGCGACCTCGGCGGCACCCTCGCCCTCGCCCTGCGCGACGCGATCGCGCAGGGACTGATCAAGGGGCCGCGGATCCACGCCGCCGGCAAGTCGATCGCCACCACCGGGGGGCATGGCGACCCCACCAACGGCTACAACCGCGAGCTGTCGACGGCGCTCGGCGCCCCGGGCCCGACCGAGGGCGTGGTCAACAGCGCCGAGGAGGCGCGCCAGGCGGTGCGCCAGCGCTACAAGGACGGCTCGGACCTGATCAAGATCACCGCCACCGGCGGCGTGCTGAGCTACGCCAGGTCGGGCGACGGCCCCCAGTTCACCGAGGCCGAGGTGCGCGCGGTGGTGGAGACCGCGAAGGACTACGGCTATCACGTCGCCGCCCACGCGCACGGCAAGGAGGGCATGCGGCGCGCCATCCTCGCCGGCGTGACCACGATCGAACACGGCACCTACATGGACGAGGAGATCTTCCGGCTGATGAAGCAGCACGGCACCTGGTACGTGCCGACCATCAGCGCCGGCCGCTTCGTGGCCGACAAGGCGAAGATCGACGGCTACTACCCCGAGATCGTCCGCCCCAAGGCCGCCCGTATCGGCGCGCAGATCCAGGACACCTTCGCCCGGGCGCACCGGGCCGGCGTGAAGATCGCCTTCGGCACCGACGCCGGCGTGAGCTACCACGGCGACAACGCCGAGGAGTTCGTGTTCATGGTCGAGGCCGGCATGGCCCCGGCCGAGGCGCTGAAGACGGCGACGCTCCATGCCGCCCAGGTGCTCGGCACCGAGGACGAGCAGGGCACGCTGGAACCGGGCAAACTGGCCGACATCGTGGCCGTGCCCGGTAATCCGCTGGAGGACATCACGCTGGTGCGCAAGGTGGATTTCGTGATGAAGGACGGCGTGGTCTACAGGCAGCCGTGAAGCGGGGCGCGCCGCAGGTGCGACCGCATCGCGGTCGCGCGGGCTTGCATTCGCGCCGTCGCGCCACCATCTGATCGAGCCAAGTCCTTCGACGGAAAACCACGATGACCGACTCCGCCTTCGCCTTCGACGCCACCACCGCCGGTTTCCAGACCGAGGTGCTCGAACGCTCCCTGCAGACACCGGTGCTGGTCGAGTTCTGGGCGACCTGGTGCGGGCCATGCAAGCAGCTCAAGCCGGTGCTGGAGAAGCTGGCCGCCGAATACAACGGCGCCTTCGTGCTGGCCAAGGTCGATGTCGATGCCGAGCAGGCGCTGGCAGGGTACTTCCAGATCCGCTCGGTACCGACGGTGATGCTGATCAAGGACGGCCAGCTGGTCGACGGCTTCCCCGGCGCGCTGCCGGAAGGTCAGCTGCGCGAATTCCTCAAGCACCACGGCATCGTCCCGGCCGAAGCCGCCGAACCGGCGTCGCCCATCGCGGAGGCACCGCGCGACCCGCAGGCCGAGGTCGCGGCGCTGCGCGAGGCCCTCGCCGGCGAACCGGACCGGGCCGAACTCAAGCTCGACCTCGCGCTCGCCCTGCTGCGCGTCGGCGAGATCGACGAGGCCGGCGCACTGCTCGACGCCCTGCCGGCCAATCTCGCCACCGACGACCGTGCCCGGGCGGCGCGCGCGCGGCTGGGCTTCGCCCGGCGGTTGAAGGACGCCCCGGCGCCGGCCG
>JBEQAM010000155.1:0-5413 GCA_041640375.1 Rehaibacterium sp.
GCCGGGCGGCGGCCTGACCACGCACGTCGGCGAGGTCGGGGGCGGTCGCGTCGGTCGCGAGGGGGGTGGGCGCTGCCGCGGCCAGTGGCCGGGCGCCGGTGAGGTGCGCACAGGCCTCCAGCAGGGTGCGTGCGCCGAATGCCTGGGCGCCGCTCACCAGCGCCGCTTCGCCGGCATTGCCCTGCGGCAGCAGCAGGGCGCGACCGTCGCGGGCGGCGGCCAATGCCGCCGGCAGCACGCCATCGACGGCCCGCAGTTCGCCGGTCAGCGCCAGCTCGCCGAGGCATTCGATCCCGACCAGCGCCTCGGCCGGGATCAGCCCGCCGGCGGCGAGGATGCCGAGCGCGATCGGCAGGTCGAAGCGGCCACCGTCCTTGGGCAGGTCGGCCGGGGCCAGATTGACGGTGATGCGCCGCTGCGGGAACTCGAACTGCGCGCACTGGATGGCGGCGCGCACCCGGTCGCGGCTCTCGCGCACCGCCGCCTCGGGCAGGCCGACGATGGAGAAATGCGGCAGCCCGCCGGACAGGTGCACCTCGACACGCACCGCGGGCGCACGCACGCCGTTGCGGGCGCGGCTGTGGACCAGCGCCAGCGACATCGCGGCGGCGGCGTCAGTGGTTGGGGCGGGAGGCGGCGTCGAGCCGGGCTTCCAGCTCGGCCAGCGCGCGTTCGAGCGCGTCCAGCTTCTCGCGGGTGCGCAGCAGCACGGCGCGCTGCACGTCGAACTCCTCGCGGGTCACCAGGTCGAGCTTGCCCAGGCCGGCTTGCAGGGTGGCGCGGAAGTTCTGCTCCAGGTCCTGGCCGGCCTCGCGCAGCCCGGGGGGCACCAGTTCGCTGAGGCGGCGGGCGAGGTCGTCGATGGCCTTGAGGTCGATCATGGCGGCATTCCTTCGGCGCGGGAGCGACAGTCTCGCCCGGTCGCACCGGGAGGCGCCGTCCGAGGCCGGCGCGTCATGGGGTAGGAATTGTCCTACATTTCCGGCCTGCGCCGTAGCGCCGCCGCGCCGCCGCGACGAACTCGGGCAGAATTCCCCCACGACAGACACGCGAGGATCGCCCCGATGAAGATGGTCATGGCCATCATCAAGCCCTTCAAGCTCGACGATGTGCGCGAGGCGCTGAGCGAGGCCGGCGTCAACGGCATCACCGTCACCGAGGTCAAGGGCTTCGGCCGTCAAAAGGGCCATACCGAGCTGTACCGCGGCGCCGAGTACGTGGTCGACTTCCTGCCCAAGATCAAGCTGGAGGTCGCGGTGACCGACGAGCAGGCCGAGCGCGTGGTCGAGGCGATCATGCAGGCCGCCGGCACCGGCAAGATCGGCGACGGCAAGATCTTCGTCTACGACTTGGAGCGGGCAGTGCGCATCCGCACCGGCGAACTGGATGCCGACGCGCTGTGAGCCAGGCTGCGGGAGCCGCTGCCTCGCGGGAACGGCTTCGGTCACGACCGGAGAGACGACGAGCCCCGCTCTGTGCGGGGCTCGTCGCGGTGCAGGGCCGTTGCGATCTCAGTCGCCGAGCGCCTCGGCCATGAACGGCGGCTGCGTCAGCGCAGCCTTGTGGATCTCGGCGCAGTAGTACCTGGTCTCGAACGACTTGCTGTGCGCACCGCGCTCGCGGAAGCTGGTCAGCTCGCCACCGCCCTTGCGCGCCAACGTGCAGCTCCACCAGCCGGTCGGATAGCACGGCTGCGGGAACGGCAGCGTGCGGAAGGTGGTGAAGCCGGCGGCCTTCATCGCGCTGCGCATGGCCTTGATCAGGCCGAGCAGAGCCAGCGGCGATTCGCTCTGCTGCACCAGGATGCCGCCGGCGCGCAACGCCTTGTAGCAGCTGGCGTAGAAGGCCTGGTTGAACAGCCCCTCGGCCGGGCCGACCGGGTCGGTGGAGTCGACGATGATCACGTCCACGCTCTCCGGCGGGCAGTTGCGCATGTAGGCGATGCCGTCGTCGAACAGCAGCTCGGCGCGCGGATCGCCGTTGGACTCGCACAGCTCCGGGAAGTACCTCTCGGCCATGCGTGTGACCTGCTCGTCGATGTCACACTGGGTCACGCTCTCGACGTCCTTGTGCTTGAGCACCTCGCGCAGCGTGCCGCAGTCGCCGCCGCCGATGATGACCACGCGCTTGGGATTGGAATGGGTGAACAGCGCCGGGTGCGACATCATCTCGTGGTAGAGGAAGTTGTCGCGGCCGGTGAGCATGATCGCGCCGTCGATCACCATCAGGTTGCCCCAGTCGGTGGTTTCGTAGATCTCGATCTTCTGGAACGGCGACTGCACCTCGTCGAGCTTCCGCGTCACCCGGAAGCCGATCGACGAGCCGGTGTGCTCGAAGTTCTCGTGGTACCAGGTGGTTTGGCTGCTCATCGGGGGTGTCCGGCGTATCGAATCGGGGCGCGGATTGTAGCGGATGCGGGGTGGCGGCGCAGGCGAAGGCCGTGTGGCCGCGCGGCGGGGGTACAATGCGCGCCTTTCCCCAGCCCTGTCCGGAGCTTCCGCCGATGAGCGAGTGGTCCATCGACCGCGCCCGCCGCACCTATGCCATCCCCCATTGGGGCGAGGGCTATTTCGACGTGGACGCGGCCGGCCGCATGGTGGTGCAGCCATGCGGGCCGCAGGGGCCGTCGGTGGCGCTGCCCGAGGTGGTCGACCGAGCGCTGGCGCAGGGGCTGAAGCTGCCCTTGTTGTTGCGCTTCTCCGACATTCTCGGCCACCGCCTCGGCCGCCTGCAGGCGGCGTTCGCGCGGGCGATGGACGAGTTCGGTTACGCCGGCGGCTACACCGCGATCTATCCGATCAAGGTCAACCAGCACTTCGGCGTGGCCGGCGAACTGGCTGCACGCGGCGGCGCGGCGTTCGGGCTGGAGGCCGGGTCCAAGCCCGAGCTGATGGCGGTGCTGGCGCTGTCCAGGCCCGGCGGCGTGGTGATCTGCAACGGTTACAAGGACCGCGAGTACATCCGGCTGGCGCTGATCGGCCGCCGCCTGGGGCTGGAAACCTACATCGTCATCGAGAAGGCCTCGGAGCTGGCGCTGGTGATCGAGGAGTCGCGCGCGCTCGGCGTGACGCCGGGCCTGGGCGTGCGCATGCGGCTGGCCTCGCTCGGCGCCGGCAAGTGGCAGAACTCGGGCGGCGACAAGGCCAAGTTCGGTCTCTCGCCGCGCCAGCTGCTCGACCTGGTGGCGCAGCTCAAGGCGGCCGGGCTGATGCAGAGCCTGTCGCTGCTGCACTTTCACATGGGTTCGCAGATCTCCAACCTGCGCGACATCGCCAACGGCATGCGCGAGGCCGCGCGCTACCTCGTCGAGGTGTCGCGGCTGGGCTGCCCGATCCGCTACATGGACGTCGGTGGCGGCCTCGGCGTGGATTACGAAGGCACCCGCTCGCGCAGCTTCTGCTCGATCAACTACGGGCTGGACCAGTACGCCGCCACCATCGTGCAGCCGCTGGCCGAGGCCTGCGCCGCGCATGGGCTGCCGCCGCCGCGCGTGCTGACCGAATCCGGCCGCGCGATGACCGCGCATCACGCGGTGCTGGTCGCCAACGTGTCCGAGGTCGAGCGCGCGCCGGAGGGTGCGGTGCCGCCGGTGGCTGCCGACGAGCCGCTGGTGATCCGCCACCTGCGTGAGATCCATGCCGCGCTCGACGAGCGCCCGCCGGTCGAGCTGTTCCACGAGGCCCAGCACTACCAGGCCGAAGGTCAAGCGCTCTACGCCCAGGGCCAGATCGACCTCGCCCAGCGTGCCGCGCTCGACGACCTGTTCTACGCCATCGCCCACGGCGTGCGCGCCCGCCTCAACTACGAGGAGAAGGGTCATCGCGCCGTGCTCGACGAACTCAACCAGCGACTGGTCGACAAGTACTTCGTCAACTTCTCGGTGTTCGAGTCGATCCCCGACGTGTGGGCGATCGACCAGATCTTCCCGATCGCGCCGATCGCGCGTCTGCACGAGCAGCCCGACCGCCGCGGCGTGATCGCCGACCTGACCTGCGACTCCGATGGCCAGGTCGAGACTTACGTCGACGAGGGCGACCTGGACAGCTCGCTGCCGTTGCACAGCCCCAGGCCGGGCGAGAGCTACCGGATCGGCTTCTTCATGGTCGGCGCCTACCAGGACACCCTGGGCGACATCCACAACCTGTTCGGTGACACCGACGCGGTCAACGTGCGGCTGGTCGAAGGCGGCTACGAGCTGGTCCGTTCGCGTCGCGGCGATACGTCCGACGTGATGCTCGACTACGTCGGCTACGACCTGGCCCGGCTGCGCGCCGCCTACCGCGACAAGATCACCGCCGCCGGCTTCGCCGGCGAGGAAGCGGAAGCACTGATGGCCGCGCTGGAAACCGGCCTCACCGGCTACACCTACCTGGCCGACGAAGCGCAGGGCTGAACCCGGCGCACCTGCAGGAACGACGCGGCCGTCCGCCGAAGGCGGACGACTCACGCCGCGCCGATGGAAAAGGCGCAGCCGGCCTGAACGGCCACTCGCCGCCCGCGCTAGCATGAGGGCAACCTTGCGGCACCCGAAGGCATCCTTCCTGCCTCGATGCACCGCAAGGACCAGAGGCTCGAATGCGGTTCAAGCGCTCCCCGCTGCTGCGATTGACCTGGAACGAGCTGCGTCGGCGCAAGGTGACGCGCGCCGCGGCCGTCTATGCGCTGGTGGCCTGGGTGATCCTGCAACTGGCCGAGATCACCTTCGACCCGCTGGGCCTGCCCGGCTGGGCCCTGACCTGGACCGTGCTGGGCGCCGTGCTGGGCTTCCCCGTGGTGCTGGTGCTGGCCTGGTTCTTCGACGTCTCGCCGCGCGGCATCGTCCGCGAGCATGGCGTGGCCGGCGCCGCCGGGCGGCTGTTCGCGCTGACCGTGGTGCTGTTCACCGTGGCCGGCGTCGGCTGGTGGCTGTCGACCATCTACGGTACCGAGCAGGCCGACGCCCGCGTCGGCGTGCACTCGGACGCGCCGGCCAACGCCATCGCCGTGCTGCCGTTCGACGACATGAGCCCGCAGCGCGATCACCGGCATCTTGCCGATGGCATCGCCGAGGAACTGCTCGACCGGCTCGCCCGCATGCAGGGTCTGCGGGTGGCCGCGCGCACCTCCTCGTTCGCGCTGCGCGACTTCGCCGGCGACGTCCGCGAGATCGGCCGCCTGCTCAACGTGCGTTGGGTACTGGAGGGCTCGGTGCGCAAGACCGAGGGGCGGGTGCGCATCACCGCCCAGCTGATCGACGCGGCCGACGGCTACCACGTCTGGTCGGAGAGCTACGACCGTCCCGACCAGGACCTGTTCGCCCTGCAGGACGAGGTGACCGAGGCCATTGCCGGCCAGTTGGCGCGCCGGGTGGGCGGCATCGCCGGTCAGGCCGCCGGCGCGATGAGCACCCGCGATCCCGAGGCGCTGGAGCGGT
>JBEQAM010000156.1:0-5373 GCA_041640375.1 Rehaibacterium sp.
GGCGAACAGCGTCAGCGCCAGGGTGATGATCACCGCCGTGCCGACCACCACCGCCTCGCGCCAGCCCAGCGCGACCAGCACCAGCAGCACCACCGACATGGTCGCGAACACCAGCTTCTGGATCAGCTTCATCGCCTTGTCGGTGGCGGTGTAGCCGTAGTCGCGGGTGAGCGTGACCTCCACGCCCTCGGGAATCAGGCTGCCCTTGAGGCGCTCGACACGCTCGGCGATCGCCGAGGTGATGTCGGCGGCGTTGCTGCCGGGCTTCTTGGCGACCGCGATGGTCACCGCCGGGGCGATGCCGTCGGCGGGTCGCGCGTCGCGCCCGGCCGGCGCGCCATGCCAGGCGTAGCGCAAGGGAATGTCGGCGCCGCGTTCGATCCGCGCCACGTCCGACAGGTACACCGGCCGGCCCTCGTGCAGGCCGATGGTCAGCTCGGCGATCTCCTGCGCGTCGGCCAGGAAGGTGCCGACCGTCATCGGCCGCACGCCCTCGGCGCTGACGCGCTCACCAGCCTGCACGACCAGGTTGGCCGCCTGCAACGCGCCGGCGATGTCCTCGGCGGCCAGCCCGTAGGCGGCCAGCCGGGTGGCATCGAGCTGCACCACTACGGCGCGGTCGGGCGCGCCGATGGTGTACACGTCGCGGGTGCCAGGCACGCGCTTGAGTTCGGTTTCCAGGGTATGGGCGACTTCGGCCAACTCGGTGGCGCCACGCTGCGGGTCGTCGGTCCACAGCGTCAGGCTCATCACCGGCACGTCGTCGATACCCATCGGCCGCACCAGCGGCTGGCCGACCCCCAGGCCCGGCGGCACCCAGTCGGCATTGGAATAGACCTGGTTATAGAGCCGCACGATGGCGGTCTGGCGCGGCACGCCGACCTCGTACTCGACCGTGATCACCGCCATGCCGGGGCGGCTGGTCGAGTACACATGCTTGACCTGCTCGATCTCCGAGAGCACCTGCTCCAGCGGGTAGGTGACCAGGTTCTCGACGTCCTCGGCCGGCGCGCCCGGGAAGGGCACGAACACGTTGGCCATGGTCACGTCGATCTGCGGCTCTTCCTCGCGCGGGGTGATCATCACCGCGACCAGACCCAGCAGCAGGCCGGCGATGGCCAGGATCGGCGTGAGCGGATTGGCCTGGAAGGCGGCGGCGAGGCGCCCGGAGATACCCATGCGCTCAGCCATCGTCACGCTCCGTCAGCGCACCCGCCAGCCACAGGCGTGCAGCCAGCGGATCGGCGGCGATGCGCTCACCGGGCGACAGCCCCGCCAGCACCTCCACCTCCTCGCCGACGCGATGGCCCAGCCGCACCTGGCGCAGGCTCACCCGCGCGCCGTCCACCACGTACACCGCGGTGACCTCGCTGCGCCGCACCAGCGCCGATACCGGCACCCGCAACTGCTCGGACTCGCCGAGCACGAACGCCGCTTTCACGGTCATGCCCGGGTGCAGGCCGGTTTCGATCTCGGGCAGATCCAGCCGCACCTTGAAGCTGTGCGTGGCCGGGTCGGCGTAGGGGAACACGGTCACCCTCTCGGCCTCGATGCGGCGGCCATCGGGCAGCAGCACCGCCGCCTTGCCGTGTTCGCGCAGCGCATCGATGTCGCTCTGCGGCACATCCACATGCACGCGCAGCCTCGCCAGCGACAGCCCCGACACCAGCGGCTGCCCCGGGCGCACGGTTTCACCGACACGGACATGGCGCTCGGTGAGGATGCCCGAGTACGGCGCACGGATGACGGTGTAGTCGACCTGCTCGCCGGCCTCGCGCAGTGCGGCGCGGGCGGCGTCGAGCTGGGCGCGGGCGGCATCGCGGCGGGCGGTGGCCTGATCGAACTGCGCGCGCGAGACGAGCTGCCGTTCGTACATCTCGGCGATGCGCCGGTAATCGGCCTCGGCCTCCCGGAAGGCCGCCTCGGCGGCATTGAATGCCGCCTGTGCGCGCCGCTGGGCGGCCTGCTGCTCGACATCGGTGAAGCGCACCACCACCTCGCCAGCCTTGACGTAGTCGTTGACGTCGAACGGCAACTCGGTGACGCGCCCCCCGGTCTGCGCCGACAGCGTGGCCTGGTCCACCGCCTCGACCACGCCATCCCAAACCCGCTCACGCGGGGCCGCGCCCGGCTCGACGGTCAAGGTGGCCAGCGGGGGCTCGGTACTGGCCACCTCGGCCGCCTGATCCCGGCCGCAGGCGGCCAGTCCGACCGCCAGCGCCGCCAACGCAAACGTACGTAGCATCATGTCGACCTCAACGGAAGGCGCAGCCGGACTTGACGCCGAAGGCGGCGAAGATCTTCGCGGCCGGACAGAAACCGGTGAACGCGGCCTGCAGCATGTTCAGTCCGATGAAAGCGGTCAGCAGCAGCCACCACGGCGACACGAAATACACCAGGGCGACGCTGATCAGGATCATCACGCCGGCGAAGGCGAGGACGGCACGGTCGAGGTTCATGGCTTTGCTCCTTGAGGATGTCGGTGACGGGTGAGGGAGCCGCGGGCCGGCAGCCGATCGCTCGGCCCGCGTCGCGCTCAGCCCTGGGGTTTGATCCGCTCGATGCCCAGCGCCTTGAGCACGTATTTCTCATAGACCGGCTCGGAAGTGCCGTGGCGCATCTTGTAGAGGAAGTATTTTTCGAAGGCGATCTTGGCCAGGTGAACCCACTTGCCGACCTTGGCCCAGGTAACGTTGCGCGGCGGGAATTGCGGCAGCGCGACGAAGGCCGCGCCGGTGTCGCCCATGTCGGCCAGGCACACCGCATTCCAGGTGCCCTGGTAGTCCGGCGCACGGCCCTCCAGCTCGGCCTTGATGTTCTGCACGATGGTGGTGACCATCGACTCGATCATGAAGCCGGTCTTGGGCGCGCCGGTCGGCACCGGCGTCGGCTCCACCGGCGGAATCGCCACGCACACGCCGGCGGCGAAGATCTCCGGGTACTTCGGGCTGCGCTGGTGCGCATCGACGATCACGAAGCCACGCGGGTTGCACAGCCCCTCCACCGCCGCCACCGCCGGCACGCCACGGAAAGCCGGCAGCAGCATCGCATAGGCGAACGGCAACACGTGTTCCTTCTTCGGCTGGCCGTCGTCGTCGTGCTCGACGACCTGGAGCCGGCCCTCGCTGGCAGCGACGACCTTGGCGTTGGTGATCCACTTGATGTGGCGCTGGCGGAACTCCGACTCCATCAGCCCCTTGGAGTCGCCGACGCCGCCCAGGCCCATGTGGCCGACGTAAGGCTCGCTGGTGACGAAGGTCATCGGCACCTTGTCGCGCAACTTGCGGCGGCGCAGGTCGGCGTCGAGGATCATCGCGAACTCGTAGGCCGGGCCGAAGCAGCTCGCCCCCTGCACCGCGCCCACCACCACCGGACCGGGGTTCTCAAGGAACCTCTCCCACGCCTGCCAGGCGTGCTCGGCATGCGGCGTGGTGCACACCGACTGGGTATGGCCGCCGTCCGGCCCCAGCCCCGGCACCTCGTCGAAGGCGAGCTGCGGGCCGGTGCAGATCAGCAGGTAGTCGTAATCGAGCCGCCGGCCGTCGGCGGTTTCCACCACCTTGTCCCCGGGCAGGATGCGCACGGCCGGACTACCGGTGAAGGCGATGCCGTGCTTGCCCAGATACTCGCCGGCCGACAAGGTGATCTGCCCGGGCTTGCGCCAACCCACCGCCACCCAGGGGTTGGATGGCGTGAAGCTGAAGCGGTCGCCATCGCCGACCACGGTGATCGCGTGGTTCTTGCCGAGGGTTTCGCGCAGCTCGTAGGCGGCACTCATGCCGCCGAGCCCGGCGCCGATGACGACGATCTTGGCCATACCCATCTCCTGTGCCTGGTGGGGTCCCGTGGCCCGAGCTTCCGCCCATCGCCTGCCGGGAATGTTGACCGGAGTCGAGTCCGGTGTCCGAGAGTTGACACTAAATTAGATGGCTCTTATATTAGTGTCAACTGATACACAAGGCAAGCCCCATGACCCTCAGCGCCGACACCCTGGTCGCCGAAGCCCGCGCGCAGATCCGTGAACTGTCCCCGCAGGCGCTGGCCTCGCGGTTGGCCGACGACATCGTCCTGATCGACGTGCGCGAACCGGCCGAGTTCGAGACCGGCCACCTGCCCGGTGCGATCAACATCCCGCGCGGCGTGCTCGAATTCCAAGTCCAAGCGCATCCGGCGGTGGCCTGCGTGACCGACCCCGCCCTCTCGCTGCGCGACCGCGCCATCGTGGTTTACTGTCGTACCGGCGGCCGATCCGCCCTGGCGGCGTACAGCCTGCAGCGGATGGGCTTCACCAACGTCCATTCGCTGGCCGGCGGTATCACCGCCTGGCGCGAACTGGGCCTGCCGCTGCACCTTCGCTGAGCGATCCTTCCTGCCCAATGCACCCACGCCCGACCCACGTCATGCTCCCCGATGCCGAGACCATGCGCGCCCACGCCGGCGATGCCGCTCGCCTGCTCAAGGCGCTGGCCAACGAGAAGCGGCTGCTGGTGCTGTGCATGCTCGCCGAGGGCGAGCTGTCGGTCAGCGAAATGAACGAGCGGCTCGACCTCAGCCAGTCGGCCTTGTCGCAGCACCTGGCGGTGCTGCGCGAGGAAGGGCTGGTGAACACGCGCCGCGAGGCGCAGACCATCCACTACTCGCTGGCCGCAGGCCCGGCGCACGACATCATCCAGGTGCTGCACCGGGTCTATTGCGGTGGCGAACCCGCCTGCCCCTGAAATCCCATGCTGCGCTTGCTACGCTCCCTGTTCACTCCCGACCCGCGCGATCTGGCTCCGCCCCAGGCCGTGCGGCTGATCAACGACGGCGCGCGCGTGGTCGACGTGCGCGAGGCCGACGAATTTGCCGCCGGGCATCTGCCCGGCGCCACCCATATCCCGCTGGCCGAGATCCGCCGTCTCGGCCCGGCCGCCCTGCAGCGACACGGCCTGGACCCGCAGCGACAGCCGCTGCTGCTGGTCTGCCGCAGCGGAGCGCGTTCGCGCACGGCAATGACGCTGCTCGCCACCGGGCCCGAGGCACAGGTCTTCAACTTGCGCGGCGGCGTGCTCGCATGGACGGCCCATGGCCTGCCGCTGCAGCGGCACAAGGGCTGATGCATCCGCCACCGGCATCGCACCCGGTTTTGATCATCCTCAAAACAGCGTCGTCCCCTGGCGCGCACACTGCGCGCCGCTTCCATCCCCACGAGGACGACACGTGAAAACCTTCCCCCGTACCCTGCTCGCCACGGCGCTCGCGCTCGTCGGTGGCCTGGCCCACGCCGACGACTGGTTCGTGCGCGCCGGCCCGGCGCACGTCCAACCCAAATCGAACAACGGCAGCCTCGCCGCCGGCACGCTGCGCGTGGACATCGACAGCGACACCCAGCTC
>JBEQAM010000157.1:0-5370 GCA_041640375.1 Rehaibacterium sp.
GGATTTCGCGAGCGTGGATCTTCGTGATCGTGGTCATCGTCTGCGCTTTGCCTGGGAGAGGAAAATGTCCAGCCACGGATTCACACGGATGGACGCGGATGAAGCCGGATCCGTCCCTTCGTCACCCCACGAAGGCGGACGAGGATCCGCGTGCATCCGTGCAAATCCATGGCAGAAATCACTGCGCCTCAAGGAAGCCATGGCGTTTGGTGACGCGGTCCAGCTCGACCAGGGTCTCCAGCAGCGCCGCCATCCTGCCCAGCGGCCAGGCGTTGGGGCCATCGGAGAGGGCCTTGTCGGGGTCGGGGTGGGTCTCGGCGAACAGGCCGGCGATGCCGGCGGCGACCGCCGCGCGCGCCAGCACCGGCACGAACTCGCGCTGACCGCCGGAACTGGCGCCCTGCCCGCCCGGCAACTGCACCGAGTGGGTGGCGTCGAACACCACCGGGCAGCCGGTCTCGCGCATCACCGCCAGCGAGCGCATGTCGGAGACGAGGTTGTTGTAGCCGAAGCTGACGCCGCGCTCGCAGACCATGATCCGCTCGTTGCCGACGGCCCTGGCCTTGGCAACGACGTGCTTCATGTCCCACGGGGCGAGGAACTGCCCCTTCTTGATGTTCACCGGCAGGCCGGCGCGGGCCACGTTCTGGATGAAGTCGGTCTGCCGGCACAGGAAGGCCGGCGTCTGCAGCACGTCGACCACGGCGGCGACCTCGTGCATCGGCGTGTACTCATGCACGTCGGTGAGCACCGGCACCCCGATCTGGCGCTTGACCTCGGCCAGCACCTTCAGGCCTTCCTCCAGCCCCGGGCCGCGGAAGCTGCTGCCGGAGCTGCGGTTGGCCTTGTCGAAGCTCGACTTGAAGATGAACGGGATGCCGAGCCGGCCGGTGATCTCCTTGAGCGCGCCGGCGGTGTCCAGCTGCAACTGCATCGACTCGACCACGCAGGGGCCGGCGATCAGGAAAAACGGCCGGTCGAGGCCGACCTCGAAACCACAAAGCTTCATGGGGCGAATTCCGATTTGGCCACGGACTCATGCGGATGAACGCGGATAAAGCTTCTGTCGCTCTTTCGATCCGCACCGATCCGCGTCGACCCGTGGTTGGCCATGCCGTTGGTCACGCCTGCGCCTCCTTCAGCAACCGCCCGCCGGCCTTGTGTTCGCGCGCGGCGCGGATGAAGCCGATGAACAGCGGATGGCCGTCGCGCGGTGTGGACAGGAACTCCGGGTGCGCCTGGCAGGCGACGAACCACGGGTGATCCGGCAGCTCGATCATCTCCACCAGCAGATCGTCCATGGACTTGGCCGAGATCACCAGCCCGGCCTCTTCCAACTGCGAGCGGTAGCGGTTGTTGAACTCGTAGCGGTGGCGATGGCGCTCGGCGACGACATCCTTGCCGTACATCTCGCGCGCCTTGGTGCCGGCCTTCAGACGACACTCCTGCAGGCCAAGGCGCATCGTGCCGCCCAGGTCGGAATCCTCGCTGCGGCGCTCGATCTCACCGGTGGCGGTGCGCCACTCGGTGACCAGGCCGATCACCGGATGCGCGGCGTGACGGTCGTTCTCGGTGCTATTGGCGCCCTCCAGCCCGGCCACGTGGCGGGCGAAATCCACCACCGCCGCCTGCATGCCGTAGCAGATGCCGAAATAGGGGATGCGGTTCTCGCGCGCGTACTTCGCCGTGAGCACCTTGCCCTCGAAGCCGCGGTCGCCGAAGCCGCCGGGGACCAGGATGGCATCCACACCCTCGAGCATGCCGGTGCCCTGCTTCTCGACCTGCTCGGACTCGATCCAGCGTAGATTGACCCGGGTCCGCTGGCGCAGGCCGCCGTGCTTGAGTGCCTCGGTCAGCGATTTGTAGGCATCGGCATGATCGACATACTTGCCGACCACCGCCACGGTCACCTCGTCGACCGAGTGCTCCATGGCATCGACCACCCCCTGCCACTCGGACAGGTCGGCCGGGTTGACCTGCAGCCGCAGGCGCTCGGCCACGATCTCGTCCAGGCCCTGGGCGTGCAGCCAGAGGGGGATCTTGTAGATGTTGTCCAGGTCCACCGCCGAGACCACGGCCTTCTCCGGCACGTTGGTGAACAACGCGATCTTGCGCCGCTCGCTGGCCGGCAGCGGCTGCTCGGAGCGGCAAATCAGGATGTCGGGCTGGATGCCGATCGAGCGCAGTTCCTTGACCGAGTGCTGGGTCGGCTTGGTCTTGAGTTCGCCGGCCGCCGCGATGTAGGGCACCAGCGTCAGGTGCATGAAGATCGCCCTGTCCGGCCCGCGCTCGATGCGGATCTGCCGGATCGCCTCCAGGAACGGCAGCGACTCGATGTCGCCGACCGTGCCGCCGATCTCCACCAGCGCCACATCGAAGCCGGCCGTGGCCTCGTCGATGCAGCGCTTGATCTCGTCGGTGATGTGGGGGATCACCTGCACGGTGGCGCCGAGGTAGTCGCCGCGGCGCTCCTTGCGGATCACGTTCTCGTAGATCCGGCCGGTGGTGATGGAGTTCTTGCGGGTCAGCCGGGTGCGGACGAAGCGCTCGTAGTGGCCCAGGTCCAGGTCGGTCTCGGCGCCGTCGTCGGTGACGTAGACCTCGCCGTGCTGGAAGGGGCTCATCGTGCCTGGATCCACGTTGATATAGGGATCCAGCTTCATCATGGTGACCTTGAGGCCACGCGCCTCGAGGATGGCCGCCAGCGAGGCCGCCGCGATGCCCTTGCCGAGCGAGGACACCACGCCGCCGGTAACGAAGATCAGGGGAGTCATGGGATCTGGGGTTCCGGAAAACCCCATTCTACCGGCTCCCCCCGATCACGGCGAAGCCACGGCGGCGGCGCGGCCGGCGCTGCGGCCGGCGCGCCGCACGCAGGCGCGGTTCAGTCGCCGCCCTCCGACTTGGGCTTGCTTCCGAGGCCGAGTCCGGAATCGTTCTCGGGATCGTTCTCGCCCTTGGCCTTGCGGTTGACCCCTGGCTCGTTCACGCCGATCGGGGCCGTCCCCGCCTGTGTCGCCCCGCTCTGGTCCGTGGCCGCCGGGCCGCCATCGCGCAGGCGCGCGACGCCGCCACTGCCGACCACGTACCCGCGGTTGTTGCCCTGGGCCTTGGGCGTCGCCGTCTCCTGCGCCGCTTCCTCCTGGTCTGTCGTGGCCGGACCGCCAGCGTGCAGGCGCGCCGTACCGCCATTACCGACCACGTAGCCTCGATTGCCGCCCTGAGCCCTCGTGGTCGCCTCCTGCGCCGGCTGCGACTTCGCTTCCGCCCCGGCGTCGGCATCGGCCACCGGCGCCGCGCCCTGCGCGGGCTGTGATGGTCCGTCCTTGCCCGCCGACGCCTTCGCCGGCGCCTGCTGCACCGGCCGGGGAACCTCGCTGGCGCCGACCCCCATCACCGCCAGCATGGCGACGACGGCCAACATCAGGGAAAACCGCGAACGCTTCATGGCTCCTCCTCCCGCCCATGGCGGCTCGATGTCGCGCCTGCATACCTCCGTCCGGACGAATCCTGCCTGAACCGCACACGGCCGGCCCGCCCCGCCCGACCAGCGGCGAGCGCCGAGCGCGCAGCGGCGCGCTTGCCTGCCGGCTCCCGAGCCGCCATCCTGCCCGCCTTCGCCGCCCCGCCGGGGGCCCGGTTCCCGAGGTTCCGCAAGTGAGTTCCCGCTACAACGCCGCCGACATCGAAGTCCTCTCCGGCCTGGATCCGGTCAAGCGCCGGCCCGGCATGTACACCGACACCGCCCGCCCCAACCACCTGGCGCAGGAGGTGATCGACAACGCGGTGGACGAGGCGCTGGCCGGGCACGCGAAGACCATCGAGGTCACGCTGTACGCCGACGGCAGTTGCGAGGTGGCCGACGACGGCCGCGGCATGCCGGTGGACATCCATCCCGAGGAGGGCATCCCCGGCGTCGAGCTGATCCTGACCCGCCTGCACGCGGGCGGAAAGTTCAGCAACAAGAACTACACCTTCTCCGGCGGCCTGCACGGCGTGGGCGTGAGCGTGGTCAACGCACTGTCCAAGCGGGTCGATGTGTACATCCGGCGCGACGGCAGCGAGTATCACATGGCCTTCCGCGACGGCTACACCGATTCGGCGCTGAAGACCGTCGGCAGCGTCGGCAAGCGCAACACCGGCACCCGCGTGCGCTTCTGGCCGGATCCGAAGTATTTCGACAGCCCGAAGTTCGCCCTGCGCCCGCTCAAACACCTGCTGCGCGCCAAGGCCGTGCTCTGCCCCGGACTCAAGGTCACGCTGTTCGAGGAGGCGAGCGGCGAACGCCACGAGTGGTTCTACGAGGACGGCCTGCGCGACTACCTGCGCACCCAGCTGGCCGACCGCGACTATCTGCCGCCCGAGCTGTTCATGGGGGCGCTGAGCAAGGACACCGAGACCGCCGACTGGGCCATGTGCTGGCTGCCGGAGGGCGAACTGGTGCAGGAAAGCTACGTCAACCTGATCCCGACCGCCCAGGGCGGCACCCACGTCAACGGGCTGCGCTCGGGCGTGACCGACGCGCTGCGCGAGTTCTGCGACTTCCGCAACCTGCTGCCGCGCGGCGTCAAGCTGGCGCCGGAGGACGTCTGGGACCGCGTGTCCTACATCCTCAGCGTGAAGATGACCGACCCGCAGTTCAGCGGCCAGACCAAGGAGCGCCTGAGCTCGCGCCAGGCCGCGGCCTTCGTCGAGGGCGCGGTACACGACGCTTTTTCGCTGTGGCTCAACCAGCACGTCGAGCTGGGCGAGAAGATCGCCCAGCTGGCCATCGAGCGCGCGAGCGCGCGCCTGAAGAGCGAGAAGCAGGTCGTCCGCAAGAAGATCACCCAGGGCCCGGCGCTGCCCGGCAAGCTGGCCGACTGCATCTCGCAGGATCTCTCGCGCACCGAGCTGTTCCTGGTCGAGGGCGACTCCGCCGGCGGCAGCGCCAAGCAGGCGCGCGACAAGGATTTCCAGGCGATCCTGCCGCTGCGCGGCAAGATCCTGAACACCTGGGAGGTCGAATCCAGCGCGGTACTGGCCTCGCAGGAGGTCCACGACCTGGCCGTCGCCATCGGCTGCGACCCCGGCAAGGACGACCTGTCCGGCCTGCGCTACGGCAAGGTGATCGTGCTGGCCGACGCCGACTCCGACGGCCTGCACATCGCCACCCTGCTGTCGGCGCTGTTCCTCAAGCACTTCCCGGCACTGGTGCGCGCCGGCCACGTGTTCGTGGCGATGCCGCCGCTGTTCCGCGTCGATGTCGGCAAGCAGGTGTTCTACGCGCTGGACGAGGAGGAGAAGCGCCTGCTGCTGGAGAAGATCGAGCGCGAAAAGATCCGTGGCGCGGTCAATGTCACCCGCTTCAAGGGCCTGGGCGAGATGAAC
>JBEQAM010000158.1:0-5322 GCA_041640375.1 Rehaibacterium sp.
GGATCGCCGCGCGCGAGCCCGATCCCGCCGAACGTGCCGCTGCCGACCGCATCGTGGCGCTGCTGCCGCGCCTGCTCGGCCTGGGCGCGCCGCTGCCCTATGCGCGCGTGGATCTGTTGCCGAGCGCCGACGGGCCGCGCCTGCTCGAGCTGGAACTCACCGAGCCGTCGCTGTTCTTCGCCCACGCCCCCGGCGCGGCGGATCGCTTCGCGCAGGCATTGCGGGCGCGGCTCGGCGCGCGCTGATTCGCCCGCGCGTAGAGCGGCTTCCGCCGCGACCGGAGGCCCGGGACCTGCACAGCCGTCGGCCACGGATCGGCGCGGATGGACGCGGATAAGACTTTGAATTGGCGCCCTCCGCGCTTCATCCACGCCGATCCGTGGCTGAATCTTCGCCGTTGCGTTCCGGTTGCGGCTCAGGCCGCTCCTGCAAGGGCTGTCCCGGCGACTCGATATGCGCCACCACCCGCGCCGCCAGGGCCTCGGGCGGCTCGTGGGTGGTGTCCAAGTGCAGTTCGGCCCGTTCGGGCGGCTCGTAGGGCGAGCCGATGCCGGTGAAGTTGGGGATCTGCCCGGCGCGCGCCTTGGCATACAGGCCCTTGGGGTCGCGCCGTTCGCACACCGCCAACGGCGCATCCACGAACACCTCGACGAACTCGCCCGGCGCGAACAGCTCGCGCGCCATCCGCCGCTCGGCGCGGAAGGGCGAGATGAAGCTCACCAGCACGATCAGGCCGGCATCGACCATCAGCTTCGCCACTTCGGCGACGCGGCGGATGTTCTCGACCCGGTCTTCGTCGCTGAAGCCCAAGTCCTTGTTGAGCCCGTGGCGAACGTTGTCGCCGTCGAGCAGGTAGGTGTGGTGGCCGAGCGCGTGCAGGCGGCGCTCGACCAGGTTGGCGATGGTGGACTTGCCGGCGCCCGACAGGCCGGTGAACCACAGGCAGCGCGGCGTCTGGCCCTTGATCGCGGCACGCGCGGCCTTGTCCACGTCCAGCTGCTGCCAGTGCACGTTGGCGGCGCGGCGCAGGGCGAAGTCGAGCGTGCCGGCGGCGACGGTGGCGTGGCTGATGCGGTCGATCAGGATGAAGCCGCCGAGCGTGCGGTTGTCGCGGTAGGCCTCGAAGGGCAGCGGTTGGTCGAGCGCCAGATTGCACACGCCGACCTCGTTGAGCGCGAGCCGCTTGGCGGCGATGTGCTCCTGGGTGTTCACGTCGATGCGGTGCTTGATCTCGGTGACCTGGGCCACGGCGGTGCGGGTGCCGATCCTGAGCCAGTACGGGCGGCCGGGCAGCAGTGGGGCGTCGTCCATCCACAGCAGGTGCGCGGCGAAGGCATCGGCCACCTGGGGCGGGCGTGACGCGCTGGCGATCACGTCGCCGCGGCTGGCGTCGATCTGGTCGGTGAGCGTGAGCGTGACCGGCTGGCCGGCGTCGGCTTGCGGCAGGTCGCCCTCCGGGCCGATGACGCGGGCCACGCGCGAGCGGCGGCCGGACGGCAGCACCACCACCTCGTCGCCGGGGGCGACACGGCCGGCGGCGACGGTGCCGGCGAAGCCGCGGAAGTCCTGGTCCGGCCGGTTCACCCACTGCACCGGCAGCCGGAAGCCGATGTCGCCCGCAGGCTCGGGGATCGGCGCGGCCTCGAGCGCTTCGATCAGGGTCGGGCCGGCATACCACGGCATCGTCGCCGCGCGCGTCACGAGGTTTTCGCCGCGCAGCGCCGACACCGGGATGCATTGCACCGCGGCGATGCCGAGCTGCGCGGCGAGCGCGCGGTAGTCGTCGGCGATGCGTTCGAACACGGCGCGGTCGTGACCGACCAGGTCCATCTTGTTCACCGCCAACACCACCTGGCCGATGCCGAGCAGGGCGGCGATGTAGCTGTGCCGGCGGGTCTGGGTGAGCAGGCCCTTGCGGGCGTCGACCAGCACCACGGCGAGGTCGGCGGTGGAGGCGCCGGTGGCCATGTTGCGGGTGTACTGCTCGTGGCCGGGACAGTCGGCGACGATGAACTTGCGCCGCTCGGTGGTGAAGTAGCGGTAGGCGACGTCGATGGTGATGCCCTGCTCGCGCTCGGCCTCCAGGCCGTCGAGCAGCAGGGCGAAGTCGATCTGGTCGCCCTGGGTGCCGTGACGGCGGCTGTCCTTGACCAGCGCGGCGAGCTGGTCGTCGAACAGCTGGCCGGTGTCATGCAGCAGGCGGCCGAGCAGGGTGCTCTTGCCGTCGTCGACGCTGCCGCAGGTGATCAAGCGCAGCAGCGATTTCGACTCGTGCCGTTGCAGCCAGGCGTGCAGGTCGGTGGCGTCGCCCATGTCAGCGGCCTCCGGAGGCCGTGTCGGCGGGGCGGCGCGGACAGGCCGGTGCGGCCGGATGCGGCGTCCGCGGCGCGCGTGGGGAACCGCAAGCCGGCAGCGTGCGCGCGTCCGCGGCCGTCGTCATCGAATCCCGGCTCAAAAGTAGCCCTCCTGCTTCTTCTTCTCCATCGACGCGGCCGGGTCGTGGTCGATCACCCGGCCCTGCCGCTCGGAGGCGCGGCTATGCAGCATCTCGGCGATCACGGCGTCGAGGGTGTCGGCGTCGGATTCGATGGCGCCGGTGAGCGGGTAGCAGCCGAGCGTGCGGAAACGCACCCGCCTGATCGCCGGCGTCTCGCCTTCGCGCAGCGGCAGGCGCTCGTCGTCGACCACGATCAGCGCGCCGTCGCGCTCGACCACCGGCCGCTCGGCGGCGAAGTACAGCGGCACCACCGGGATGCGCTCGCGGCGGATGTACAGCCACACGTCCAGCTCGGTCCAGTTGGAGAGCGGGAACACGCGCACGCTCTCGCCTTTGTGGATGCGGGTGTTGTAGAGGTTCCACAGCTCCGGGCGCTGGTTCTTCGGGTCCCAGCGGTGCTGCGCGTTGCGGAAGGAGAACACGCGCTCCTTGGCGCGGGACTTCTCCTCGTCGCGGCGGGCGCCGCCGATGGCGGCGTCGAAGCCCCACAGGTCCAGCGCCTGGCGTAGCGCCTGGGTCTTCATCACGTCGGTGTGCACGCTGGCGCCGTGGGTCACCGGCGAGACGCCCGCGCGCAGCCCCTCGGGATTGGTGTGCACGCGCAGCTCCAGCCCGCACTCGGCGGCGCGGCGGTCGCGAAAGGCGATCATCTCGCGGAACTTCCAGCCGGTGTCGATGTGCAGCAGCGGGATCGGTGGCCGCGCCGGGTGGAAGGCCTTGAGCAGCAGGTGCAGCAGCACCGAGCTGTCCTTGCCGATCGAGTACAGCAGCACCGGGTTGCGGAACTCGGCCGCCACCTCGCGCAGGATATGGATGCTCTCGGCTTCGAGGCGGTCGAGATGGGACGGGGCGGGCATGGGCGCGCGGGTCGGGAGCGTCGGGCAAGTCTAGCGGATGCGGCCTGCGCTGGGCCCGCAGGCGTGGTGGTTAAGCCTGCCCGTGTCATGCTGTGCCGCCGATTCCACAGCCGTCCGCCGCCGCGCCATGACCGACGCCGAGTCCAGTTTCGTCGCCCGTACCGAGTTCATCATCGAACTGGCGCGCCGGCTGCACGCCTACGGCACCACCGCGCAGCGCCTGGAGGGCGCGGTTTCGGCGGTCGCCAAGCGGCTGGGCGTGGACTGCGAGATCTGGTCGAACCCCACCGGCATCATCCTGAGTTTTTCCGACCCCACGCGCGGGCCGCTCACCGACACCACCCGGGTGATCCGGCTGGAGCCAGGCGATGTCGATCTGCGCAAACTGTGCCAGGCCGACGAGATCGCCGGCCGGGTGATGACCGGCGAGATGGACCTGGCCGCCGGCAAGGCGGCGCTGCGCGCGCTGGATCGCCCGCCGAGCCGGCGCATGGTGGCGATGACGGTGTTCAGCTTTGGCCTGGCCTCGGCCTCGGTGGCGGCGCTGCTGCGCACCGGCTGGGGCGACATCGCCACCGCGGCGGTGATCGGCTGGCTGATCGGTGCACTGTCGACGGCGGCGGCCACCCGGCCGCGCCTGCTGGAGGCCTCCGACGCGATTGCCGCGCTGATCGCCACGCTGCTGGCGGCGGCGGTGGCGAGCTGGCTGATGCCCTTGACGCTCAACCTGGTGGTGGTCGCCTCGCTGATCGTGCTGCTGCCCGGCCTGATGCTGACCAATGCGGTCGCCGAGCTGACCCATCAGCACCTGGTGTCCGGCACGGCGCGCTTCGCCGGGGCGATGGCGACCCTGCTCAAGCTCACCTTCGGCACCGTGGCGGCGATGCAGCTGGTGCGTCTGCTCGGCTGGCAGCCGCAGGAGGCCGCCACGACGCTGCTGCCGCCGTGGCTGGAGTGGGTGGCGCTGGCGACGGCTTCGTACGCCTTCGCGGTGCTGTTCCGCGCCGAGAAGCGCGATTACCTGCTGGTGATGGCGGCGGCCTGGCTGGGTTACGGCGTGACCCGGCTGGCCGGCATCTGGCTGGGCGCGGAGGCGGGCAGTTTCCCGGTCGGGGTTTTCCTGGCCGGCATGGCGGTCACCGCGGTCAGCAATGCCTATGCGCGCTGGGTGAATCGGCCCGGCGCATTGATCCGTGTGCCCGGGATCATTTTGCTGGTGCCCGGCAGCGTGGGTTTCCGCAGCCTGACGTTCGTGATGGAGCGCGACGTAATGCTGGGGCTGGACACCGCATTCACTCTGGTGAATGCGCTGGTGGCGCTGGTCGCCGGCATCCTGTTCGGCAATCTGCTGATGCCGTCGCGGCGCAACCTGTAAACCCGGCCGGGGAAACGAACACACCGGCCATTGGCCGGTGTGTTCCGTTCGCTGCGCCGGCGCGCGGTCAGATCAGCAGATCCGACTCCTTCCGGCCCTGGGCCAGCGCCTCGCTGAACCAGCGCGGACGCTTGCCGCGGCCGGTCCAAGTCTGGCTGGGGTCGGCCGGGTTGCGGTACTTCGGCGCCACCTTGCCGCCGCTGCGCCTGCGCGTCGCCGGTGCGCGGCTGCCGCCGAACAGCTCCTCGATGGTGTAACCCTCGGCCTTGGCCATGGCGGTGATTTTCCGGCGAACCTCGGCGATACGGTCGCGGTGCAGTTTCTTCTGCTGCTGTTCGGCTTTGGCGATGAGCTCGGCCAGCTCCTGGGCGCTGAGATTTTCGAGATTGATGTCCATGAATCCTCCGTAATTCGGTCCTGCGTGGTGAATGAATCCGGGGGTGGCGGCGCGCGCCGCTCAAGGAACCTCTGAACAAGCCCGCCTCTGCCCGTCATTCCCGCGAAAGCGGGACCGAGCGCAGCGAAGGCGTAGCCGCGAAGCGGCCGAGTCCAGTGTCTTTGCTCTCTGAGGCTTGAAGTCGCCGGATCCCGGC
>JBEQAM010000159.1:0-5307 GCA_041640375.1 Rehaibacterium sp.
CGGGCCTGGCCGACCACCGGACGATCCGTTGCAACCACACCGGCCTGCTGCTCGCGCCGGCGGCGGCGCGGCTGGTGGTCGCGTTCCTGCGCGAGGGCCGTTTCGGGCCGCTGCCGGCGGGCTGAGCATGGCCGGCCCGTTATAATCGACCGGTTCACGATTTCGCCATCCCGAGGACGTCGCAACGCCATGGCCGGTCATTCCAAGTGGGCCAACATCCAGCATCGCAAGAGCGCGCAGGACGCCAAGCGCGGCAAGATCTTCACCAAGGTGATCCGCGAGATCACCGTCGCCGCGCGCACCGGCGGCGGCGACCCGGCCGCCAACCCGCGCCTGCGGCTGGCGATCGACAAGGCGCTCTCGGTGAACATGCCCAAGGACAACATCGAGCGCGCCATCAGGAAGGCCACCGGCGAGCTGGAAGGTGTGAGCTACGAGGAGATCCGCTTCGAGGGCTATGCTCCGGGCGGCGTGGCGGTGATCGTCGAGACCATGACCGACAACCGCAACCGCACCGTCGCCGACGTGCGTCACGCCTTCAGCAAGTTCGGCGGCAACCTCGGCACCGACGGCTCGGTGGCCTTCATGTTCCGCAAGCTCGGCGTGCTCAGCTACGCGCCCGGCGCTGACGAGGACAGGGTGACCGAGGCCGCCATCGAGGCCGGCGCCGACGACATCGTGGTGCATCCGGACGACGGCTCGATCGAGGTGCTGTGCGCGCCGGAGCATTTCGAGGCCGTGAAGCAGGCGATGGTGGCCGCCGGCCTGCCGCCCGACGAGGCCGAGGTGACGATGCGCGCCGACAACGACATCGCCGTGTCCGGCGAGACCGCCCAGCAGGTCGCCAGGCTGCTCGACTGGCTGGAGGACATGGACGACGTGCAGAACGTGTACTCGAACGCCGAGCTCGGGGCCGAGGCGTACCAATGACTTCCGCACCGTGACCCACATCCTCGGCACCCTTCGACTCCGGGCGTCCTGCGCCCTGCGCTCAGGGCGGTCGGCATGAAGATGGCGGAGGCGTAGATGGTCCGAATTCTGGGTGTCGACCCCGGCTCGGTGCGCACCGGCATCGGCATCGTCGACGCCGATGCGACCGGGCGTTGCGCGCATGTGCACCACGAGGCGCTGATGGTCGGCGGCGGCGACGATTTTCCGCGCCGGCTCAAGGCGATCTTCGACCAGCTCGGCGCCTTGATCGAGCGCTACCGGCCGCAGGAAATCGCCATCGAGCGGGTGTTCGTCGCGAAGAACCCGGACTCGGCGCTCAAGCTCGGCCAGGCGCGCGGCGCGGCGATCTGCGCGGTCGTGGCGCGCGAGTTGCCCGTGCACGAATATGCACCGATGCAGATCAAGAACGCGGTGGTTGGCCGCGGCGTGGCCGACAAGGCCCAGGTGCAGCACATGGTCGGCGTGCTGCTGGAGCTGAAGCAGAAGCTGCAACCCGATGCCGCCGACGCACTGGCGGTGGCGATCACCCACGCCCATGCGCGCACCCTGGCCGCGCGCACCGGGGTGCTGGCTTCGACGCTGCTGCGGCGACGCCGCTGAGCTTCCACGGGAGCGGCGCACGCCGCTCCTGCAGAAGCCGGGTGGGCCGCTACACTCTGCCGGCCGCTACAGGAGCCGCAGCATGATCGGACGACTCAAGGGAACGCTCATCCACAAGCAGCCGCCATGGCTGGTGCTGGACGTGCACGGCGTCGGCTACGAGCTGGAGGCGCCGATGAGCACCTTCTACGACCTGCCCGAGGTCGGGCGCGAGGTGTCGCTGTTCACCCATTACGCGCAGAAGGAGGACTCGGTGGCGCTGTACGGCTTCCTCAAGGAGTCCGAGCGGCGGCTGTTCCGCGACGTGCAGAAGGTCAGCGGGATCGGCGCCAGGATCGCGCTCGCCGTGCTCTCGGGCGTGAGCGTCGAGGAGTTCGCGCGGTTGGTGCAGGCCGGCGACGTCACCGCGCTCACCCGCATTCCCGGCATCGGCAAGAAGACCGCCGAGCGCATGGTGGTCGAGCTGCGCGATCGCGCCGCCGATTTCGGCGCCGGCGCGGCGGCGGTGCGGGCGGGGAAGGGCGAGGCGGTGCCGGCCGACCCGCTGACCGAGGCCGTCATCGCCCTGCAGCAGCTCGGCTACAAGCCGGCCGAGGCCGCCCGCATGGCCGAGAAGGCGAGAGCAGACGGCGACGATGCCGAGGCGATCATCCGCAAGGCGCTCAAGTCCGCGTTGCGGACCTGAGGCTGGGGTATCGGCAGTCGCAAAAGCGATCGCGGAGCATGCTGCGCGGAAGTGGCGCAGGCCCTACACTGCGCTGGTCCGGCTGAGTGCCCCGCAGCTCCGCTCCGACGATTTCCGATCTCCGACTCCCGGCCCTGATGACCGACCGCCTCGTCTCCCCCGAAGAAACCCTCGACGAAGCCCGGCTGGAGGCATCGATCCGCCCGCGCCTGCTCGACGAATACCTCGGCCAGGAGCCGGTACGCGAGCAGATGAAGGTCTATATCGAGGCCGCCAGACGCCGCGGCGAGGCGATGGACCACGTGCTGATCTTCGGGCCGCCGGGCCTGGGCAAGACCACGCTGTCGCACGTCATCGCCAACGAGTTGGGCGTCAACCTGCGGCAGACCTCGGGGCCGGTGATCGAGCGCCCCGGCGACCTGGCCGCGCTGCTGACCAACCTGCAGCCGCACGATGTGCTGTTCGTCGACGAGATCCACCGCCTGTCACCGGTGGTGGAGGAGATCCTCTACCCGGCGATGGAGGACTACCAGATCGACATCATGATCGGCGAGGGCCCGGCCGCGCGCTCGATCAAGCTCGACCTGCCGCCGTTCACGCTGATCGGCGCCACCACCCGTGCCGGTCTGCTGACCAGCCCACTGCGTGATCGCTTCGGCATCGTCCAGCGGCTGGAGTTCTACACGCCCGAGGAGCTGACCCGAATCGTGCGCCGCTCGGCGAAGATTCTCGGCATTGCCTGCGAGCCCGAGGGCGCGGCCGAGATCGCGCGCCGTTCGCGTGGCACGCCGCGCATCGCCAACCGGTTGCTGCGCCGGGCGCGCGACTTCGCCCAGGTGAAGGCCGGCGGCGTGATCACCGTCGAGGTCGCCCAGGACGCGATGCGGATGGTGAAGGTCGATGCCGAGGGCTTCGACGACCTCGACCGCCGCCTGCTGCGCACCATGATCGAGAGCTTTGACGGCGGCCCGGTCGGCGTGGAGTCGCTGGCCGCCGCCATCGGTGAGGATCGCGGCACCATCGAGGACGTGCTCGAGCCCTATCTGATCCAGCAGGGCTTCCTGATGCGCACCGCGCGCGGCCGCATGGTCACCGCCAAGGCCTGGCGGCATCTGGGCCTGAACCCGCCGCCGCGCAGTCCGGCCGGGGCCGACCTGTTCGCCGGGGACGGCGCGTGACCGGGGGCGACGAAGGCGCCAGCACACGGCAGCCGAGCGGCGTTAAATCTCCGTTCATCTGGCCTACCCGGGTTTACTGGGAAGATACCGACGCCGGCGGCGTGGTCTACCACGCCAGCTACCTGTGCTTTCTCGAGCGTGCCCGCACCGAATGGCTGCGCGCGCTCGGCATCGGTCAGCAGGCGCTGCGGGAAGAGGCGGACCGGGTGTTCGCGGTGCGGGCGATGACGCTCGATTTCCTGAGGCCGGCGCGGCTGGACGATCAGCTGGCGGTCAGCGTGGAGCTGGCTGAATGCCGGCGGGCGAGTCTGGCGATACGGCAGGCGATCGTGCGCGACGGGGAGACGCTGCTCACCGCCGCCGTGCGCGTCGCCTGCCTGGCGGCTTCCGATTTCCGTCCGCGCCCGCTGCCGGAGGTAGTGCGCGCGGCATTGATGCTTCCGGAGTGAGAGCGGATGAACGAACTGATCCCCCTGCTGGCCGCCCTGGCCGCCCCGGCGGTCGAGGCCGTCGCCCCCGGTGCCGCCGCGGCCGCCGCGCCGCTCGGCGGCGAGCTCGATTACTGGCACCTGATCATGGAGGCCAGCCTGCCGGTCAAGGCCGTCATGCTGCTGCTGGCCTTCGGCTCGGTCGCCTCCTGGACGATCATCTTCCGCAAGCGCAAGTCGCTCAACGACGCCGCCGACGAGGCCGAGGCCTTCGAGGAGCGCTTCTGGTCGGGCATGGACCTCAACCAGCTCTACCGCGAGGCCAGCGATCGCAACCGCCGCGTGAGCGGGCTGGAGGCGATCTTCGAGGCCGGCTTCAGCGAGTTCGCCCGCCTGCGCCAGAAGCGCGGCGTGGATGCCCGCACCCAGCTCGAAGGCGCCCAGCGCGCCATGCGCGCCCAGCTCTCGCGCGAGATCGGCGAGCTCGAGCACAACCTGGAGTTCCTCGCCAATGTCGGCTCGATCGCGCCGTATGTCGGCCTGTTCGGCACCGTCTGGGGCATCATGATCTCCTTCCAGGGCCTGGCCAACGTCAAGGAGGCGACCATCGCCACCGTCGCGCCCGGCATCTCCGAGGCGCTGATCGCCACCGCGATGGGCCTGTTCGCGGCCATCCCCGCGGTCTGGGCCTACAACCGCTACGCCACCAAGGTCGACCGGATCAACGCGCGCTACGAGGCCTTCGCCGAGGAGTTCAGCTCGATCCTGCAGCGCCAGGCGCACCTGGACGACTGAAGAACCCCACCGCCGCCCCGTGGTCGTACCCGATCATGAGGGCCGAGCCGGAGCGCCGCCATGTCCGCCTTCCGTACCCGCCATCGCCGCAAGCTCAAGAACGAGATCAACGTCGTGCCCTACATCGACGTGATGCTCGTGCTGCTGATCATCTTCATGGTGACCGCGCCACTGCTCAACCTGGGGGTGGAGATCGAGCTGCCGCAGGCCGATGCCAAGCCGCTGGACCAGGAGAGGAAGGACCCGGTGGTGGTCGAAATCACCGCCGACGGCCGCTATTACCTGACCCTGCAAGGTGCGCCGTCCGAGGAAATCAGCCCCGATGCGCTGGAGGCCAAGGTGGCCGCCTTCATGCGCCAGAACCCGACCGCGCCGGTGTTCATCGCCGGCGACCACCGTGTCGATTACGGCGTGGTGATGCAGGGCATGGCCCTGCTGCAGCGTGCCGGTGTGCCGAAGATCGGCATGATGACCGCGCCGCCGGACCAGCCCAGGCGCTGATTCCGATCCGATGGAAAGCACCGGCGACAAAATCCGCGCGCTGCTGTATTCGCTCGGCGTTCACCTGCTGTGCCTCCTGGTGATGGCCGGTGGCCTGTGGTGGACGCGCAGCACGGCGCCCCTGTCGGTGGCCGGCGAGCCGATCGAGGCGGTGCTGGTCACCGATCCG
>JBEQAM010000160.1:0-5305 GCA_041640375.1 Rehaibacterium sp.
GCCAGCGTGGGTGCGGTCATCCTCTGGCTGCTGCTGTTCGGCCAGCAGGCGGACGACATCGGCGTGGCCCTGATCGATCTGATGTTCTGATCCGGGACCCGCCGAGCGCCGGCCCCGCCGGAGAGATGGGGGAGGGCGGGCACCTCCCCGCGGACCCCGGGCCCTCGTTTCGTTTCCGGTACCCTACGCCCCGGTACAGACGGTGAGCGCCCGGCGCCCGTATCATTGCCCGCTTTCCCGACGAGACCCGCGCGTGACGCAACCGAATCTCGCCTTCGTGTTTCCCGGTCAGGGCTCGCAGTCGCCCGGCATGCTGGCCGAACTGGCCGCACTTCATCCGCAGGTCCGTGACATCTTCGCCGAAGCCTCCGAGGGCGCCGGCGTCGACCTGTGGGCGCTGTCGCAGCCCGGTCACGAGGACCGGCTCAACCAGACCGAATTCACCCAGCCGGCCCTGCTGGCCGCGGGCATCGCCGTGTGGCGCGTCTGGCAGGCGCAGGGCGGGCCGATGCCGGCGCACCTGGCCGGCCATAGCCTGGGCGAGTACACCGCGCTGGTCGCCGCCGGTGCGCTGTCGCTGGCCGATGGCGCGAAGCTGGTCCGCGAGCGTGGCCGGCTGATGCAGGCCGCGGTGCCGGCCGGTGTCGGCGCGATGGCCGCGGTGCTCGGCGCCGAGGACGAGGTCGTCGCCGAGGTCTGCACGCAGGTATCGGGTGAGGAGGTCGTCGTGCCCGCCAACTACAACTCGCCCGGCCAGATCGTGATCGGCGGTCACGCCGGCGCGGTCGATCGCGCCATCGCGGTGCTGGCCGAGCGCGGCGTGCGCAAGGCGGTCAAGCTGGCGGTGAGCGTGCCCTCGCACACGCCGCTGATGCGCGAGGCGGCCAATCGCCTGGGCGAGGTGATGGCGGGTCTGGCATGGAGCGCGCCCAGCCTGCCGGTGGTGCAGAACGTCGATGCCGAGGCGCGCGACTCGATCGCGGCGATCCGTGACGCACTGCAGCGCCAGCTGTACCTGCCGGTACGCTGGACCGACTGCGTGCGGGCGCTGGTCGCGGGCGGCGTCACGCGCATGGCCGAATGCGGTCCGGGCAAGGTGCTGACCGGTCTGGCCAAGCGCATCGACAAGTCGCTCGACGCCCGCGCGCTCGGCCTGCCGGCCGATTTCGACGCGGCGCTGGCCGACTGGATGCATTGATTTTCTGGCCACGTCGTTCGATCCGCGCGTATCCGCGCGCATCCGTGGCCAAAGCCGCTCTTGAGGGGAGAACCACGATGTCTGAAGTGCTCAAAGGCGAGATCGCCCTGGTGACCGGCGCCAGCCGCGGTATCGGCGCGGCCATCGCCGACGAACTGGCCGCGCTCGGCGCCAAGGTGATCGGCACCGCCACCAGCGATGCCGGTGCGCAGGCGATCGGCGAGCGTCTGGCTGCCCACGGCGGCGTCGGCCGCAGGCTCGACGTGACCGACGGCGCGGCCGTCGAGGCGCTGGTCGATGCGATCGCGTCCGAGTTCGGCGCGGTCACCATCCTGGTCAACAACGCCGGCATCACCCGCGACCAGTTGCTGATGCGGATGAAGGACGAGGACTGGGCGGCGATCATCGACACCAACCTCAGCTCGGTCTACCGCACCTCCAAGGCCGTGCTGCGCGGCATGATGAAGGCCCGCAAGGGGCGCATCGTCAGTATCGCTTCCGTGGTCGGCCTGACCGGTAATCCAGGACAGTCCAACTACGCTGCGGCCAAGGCCGGCATCATCGGCTTCTCCAAGTCGCTGGCGCGCGAGGTCGGCAGCCGTGGCATCACGGTCAATGTCGTGGCGCCCGGCTTCATCGACACCGACATGACACGCGCGTTGCCGGAGTCCGCTCGCGAGGCGCTGACCGGACAGATCGCGCTGGGCCGGCTCGGCGAGGCGGCCGACATCGCCCGTGCCGTGGCCTTCCTCGCCGGGCCGGGCGGCGCCTACATCACCGGCGAAACCCTGCACGTCAACGGCGGGATGTACATGCCCTGACCCGACGTTTGCGCCCGGCGCGCGAGCGGAGGAAACTCACCCCTCACCCAGATGCGGCCACCGGCGCAATCGGCGCGCGCCGGGGCCCGTCGCGAAGCTGTCTTGGCGCGCGGCAATCCACTACAATGCGCCCGTTTATCCCCCTCGGGAGGTCGAGAAACCCATGAGCACCATCGAAGAGCGCGTCAAGAAGATCGTCGTCGAGCAGCTTGGCGTCAAAGAAGAAGAAGTCACCAACAACGCGTCCTTCGTGGACGACCTCGGCGCCGACTCGCTGGACACCGTCGAGCTGGTGATGGCGCTGGAGGAAGAGTTCGAGTGCGAGATTCCCGACGAGGAAGCCGAGAAGATCACCAGCGTCCAGCAGGCGATCGACTACATCAAGGCGCACGTCAAGAGCTGATCGCCGGCGAGCGATCCGCGCAGGGGGCCGCCGACGAGCGGCCCCATGCGTTTGTGGGGCGCGGCGAGCGCGCCCGAACCGCCAGCGCGGCAGGCCCGCGCGCAGCAAAGCGAGGATTACCGGATGAGCCACCGTCGCGTCGTCGTCACCGGCATGGGCATCGTGTCGCCCGTCGGCAATGATCTGGCCAGCGCCTGGGACAGCATCGTCAACGGCCGCTCGGGCATCGGCCCGCTCACCCATTTCGACGCCTCCGCCTTCGCCACCCGCATCGCGGGCGAAGTGCGCGATTTCGATCCGGCTGCCTGGATGCCGGCGAAGGACGTCAAGAAGATGGATCCCTTCATCCATTACGGCGTCGCCGCCGCGCTGATGGCGATGCAGGATGCCGGGCTGGAAGTGACCGAAGCCAACGCCGAGCGCATCGGCGTGCTGATCGGCTCGGGCATCGGCGGCATCCTCGGCATCGAGGAGCAGACCGCCAAGTACATCGAGGGCGGCCCGCGCAAAATCTCGCCGTTCTACGTGCCCAGCACCATCATCAACATGCTGCCGGGCCAGATCACGCTGATGAAGGGCATCAAGGGGCCGAACTTCTCGGCGGTCTCGGCCTGCGCCACCTCGAACCACTCGATCGGCATGGCGATGCGCATGATCCAGTACGGCGATGCCGATGTGATGATCGCCGGCGGCGCCGAGCGCGGTTCCTCGCCGACCTCGGTGGGCGGCTTCTGTTCGATGAAGGCGATGTCCACCCGCAACGACGATCCGACCCGCGCTTCACGGCCGTGGGACAAGGACCGCGACGGTTTCGTGCTCGGCGACGGCGCCGGCATCCTGGTGCTGGAGGAGTACGAGCACGCCAAGGCCCGTGGTGCGCGCATCTACTGCGAACTGGCCGGCTTCGGCGCCAGCTCCGACGCCTTCCACATGACCGCGCCGAGCGAGAGCGGCGAGGGCCCGGCGCGCTGCATGGCGGCGGCGTTCAAGGACGCCGGCATCAATCCTGACCAGGTCGACTACGTCAATGCCCACGGCACCTCGACGCCGCTCGGCGACGTCGCCGAAACGCTCGCCATCAAGCGTGCGCTCGGCGAGCACGCCTACCGGACCATGGTCAGCTCGACCAAGTCGATGACTGGCCACCTGCTCGGCGCCGCCGGCGGTGTGGAGGCGATCTTCTCGGTCATGGCCATCCACGCCGGCGTGATCCCGCCGACCATCAACCTGGACGAGCCGGGCGAGGGCTGCGACCTCGACTACGTGCCCAACGTGGCGCGCGACAAGCGCATCGACGTGGCGGTGTCCAACGGCTTCGGTTTCGGCGGGACCAACGGCACGCTGGTGTTCAGGCGGCTGTGATGCGGCTGCGGGAACCGGGAGCGGGGAATCGGGCACCGTAGCAGCCGCAGGCGGCCTCCCCCGACTCCCGATTCCCGACTCCTGGCCGTCGCTTCCATGCTGTCGATCCGGCGACTCGCTCCCGACACCGACCTGCTGGCCTTGCACCGGCTGGCGCCGGCGCGCTATCCGCTGCTGCTGGAGAGCGCGGCGGCCGGCACGCCGCGGGCGCGTTGGGACCTGCTGCTCGCCACCGAGGGCGAGGGTCTCCGGCTCGATGCCGACGGCACCACGCGCCGGCTCGACGGCCAGGCGCTGACCGGCGACTTTCTCGCCGTGCTCGATGCCGACTTCGTCCCCCGGCGGGTGGCGCGCGGTGACGCGTCGCTGCCGTTTCGCGGCGGCTGGGCGCTGTTCCTCGCCTACGAGCTGGCTGCGCAGGTCGAGCCCGTCCTGCGCCTGCCGAGGGCGCCGGGTCCGCTGCCGGTCGCCCTGGCCCTGCGCTGCCCGGCGGCCGTGCTGCGCGACCGCGCGCGCGGCGAAGTCATCGCTGTCGCCGAGGCGGGCCATGGCGACTGGCTGGATACGCTCTGCGCCGATGCCGCGGCGAGCGCGGCGCTTCCACCGGTCGCAGCCTTGCCTGGTGCGGTCTTGTCCGAGGATCCGCCGGCGTGCTTCATCGACGGCGTGCGCCGCGTCCTCGACTACCTCGCCGCCGGCGACGTGTTCCAGGCCAACCTCTCGCGCGCCTGGCGCGCCCGTTTCGACACGCCGCCCGAACCGGCGGCACTCTACGATCGCCTGCGCCGCGCCAATCCGGCGCCGTTCGCCGGCTTGCTGGCCTGGGACGGCTGGGCGCTGGCCAGCTCTTCGCCCGAGCGGCTGGTGTCGGTGAGCGGCGAGCGCGTCCAGACACGTCCCATCGCCGGCACCCGGCCGCGCTTCGCGGGTGACGACGATGCCGCACGCATCCGCGAACTGGTCGGCCATCCCAAGGAGCGCGCCGAGCATGTCATGCTCATCGATCTTGAACGCAACGACCTCGGGCGCGTCTGCGCGGCGGGCAGCGTCGAAGTCGACGAGCTGATGACGGTGGAGAGTTACGTCCACGTGCACCACATCGTCTCCAACGTGCGCGGTCGCCTGCGGCCTGGCGTGACGCCGGGGCAGGTGATCCGCGCGGTGTTCCCCGGCGGCACCATCACCGGCTGTCCGAAGGTGCGCTGCATGCAGATCATCGCCGAGCTGGAAGGCGAGGGGCGCGGGCCGTACACCGGCGCGCTGGGCTACCTCAACCGCGACGGCGACATGGACCTGAACATCCTGATCCGCAGCGCCTGGCTGACCGGCGACGCGCTGCAGTTCCGCACCGGCGCGGGCATCGTGATCGACTCCGATCCCGCGCGCGAGCTGGACGAGACGCGGGCCAAGGCGCGCGGCCTGCTGCGCGCGCTGGGCATCGCCGAATGAGGCCGCGGTGACGGTGCGCATCCTCCGTGGCGGCCGCGCCGTCGATGCGATCGATCCCGGCGACCGCGGGCT
>JBEQAM010000161.1:0-5298 GCA_041640375.1 Rehaibacterium sp.
ACGAGCGTGGCGTCGTGTTCCAGCTCGGCCGGTTCTGGAAGGTGAAGGGGCCGGGGCTGATCATCCTGATCCCTGTCGTCCAGACCATGGAGCGTGTCGACCTGCGCACCATCGTGATGGACGTGCCCGAGCAGGATCTGATCTCGAAGGACAACGTTTCGGTGAAGGTCAATGCGGTGCTGTACTTCCGCGTGATCGACCCGCAGAAGGCGATCATCAACGTCGAGCGCTATTTCGACGCCACCAGCCAGCTGGCTCAGACCACCTTGCGCTCGGTGCTCGGCCAGCACGACCTGGACGAGATGCTCAGCGAGCGCGAAAAGCTCAACGACGACATCCAGCAGATCCTCGACTCGCAGACCGACGCCTGGGGCATCAAGGTCTCGAACGTCGAGATCAAGCATGTCGACATCAACGAGACCATGGTGCGTGCCATCGCCCGCCAGGCCGAGGCCGAGCGCCAGCGTCGCGCCAAGGTGATCCACGCCGAAGGCGAGCAGCAGGCGGCCGAGAAGCTGGTGGAGGCGGCCAAGCTGCTCGGGGCCGACGCACGCGCCATCCAGTTGCGCTATCTGCAGACGCTGACCGAGATCGCCAGCGAGAAGAACTCGACGGTGATCTTCCCGCTGCCGATGGATCTGGTGAAGCCGTTCCTCGAATTGGCCGAGAAGAACAAGGCCTGACGCGTCCGCATGGGGCGCCGCAAGAAGCGAAGGCCGGGCGCGATGCCCGGCCTTCGTCGGTCCGGCGATCCCCCGGCGCGGCTCAGCCGCCGGCGGGCGCCAGCCGCAGGATACGGCCCTCGGGGTGGTCGGTGAGCAGGTAGAGGGCGCCGTCCGGACCGACCCGCACGTCGCGGATGCGCTCCTTCAGCTCGCCGAGCAGGCGCTCCTCGTGGACGATCGCGTCGCCGTCGAGCTGCAGGCGGATCAGCTCGCGGGTCGCCAGGGCGCCGACGAACAGGCTGCCCTGCCAGCCCGGCACGCGCGCGTGGTCGTAGAAGGCCATGCCGCTGACGCCGGGTGACACCTCCCAGACGTAGTGCGGCGGCTCCATGCCTTCCTTCTCCCGGCCGACCGCTTCGGGAATCGGCGTGCCGTCGTAATTGATCCCATGGGTCACGATCGGCCAGCCATAGTTACGGCCGGGCTGCGGGATGTTGACCTCGTCGCCGCCCTTGGGACCGTGCTCGTGCGTCCACAACGCGCCGGTCCACGGGTTCAGCGCCGCGCCCTGCTGGTTGCGGTGGCCGTACGACCAGGTCTGTGGCTGCGCATCGTCGCGGCCGACGAAGGGGTTGTCCTCGGGCACGCGGCCGTCGGGAAACACGCGGGCGACGGTGCCCATGTGGCTGCCCAGATCCTGCGCGGTCGGGCGCACGCCGCGGTCGCCCATGGTGATGAACAGGTGGCCGTCGCGATCGAACACCAGCCGCGAGCCGAAGTGGTGACGGGTTTCCAGTTTGGGCTCCTGGCGGAAGATCACTTCGACGTCGACCAGCGCCTCGCCCTGCAGGCGACCGCGGGCGACGGCGGTGCCGGCCAGCGCGCCTTCGCCCGGCTCGGCGTAGCTCAGGTAGACCAGGCCGTCGTGGCCGAAGTCGGGTGACAGCGCCACGTCGAGCAGGCCACCCTGGCCCTCGGCCACCACCGCCGGCACGCCGGCGAGCGGAGCCGACAACGTGCCGTCGGCGGCAACGATGCGGAGCTGGCCGATGCGCTCGGTGACCAGCATGCGGCCGTCGGGCAGGAAGGCCAGCCCCCAGGGGAAGGCCAGGCCGGTGGCCACCGTCGTCAACTGCAGTTCGCCGATCTGGCTCGAAACCGCGAGCGCAGCCGGCTGCGCGGATTCGGCCACCGCGCTGGCGGCGGGCGTGGCATCAGCGCCGTCGGTGGCGGCCTCCTGCGTTCCACAGGCCGTGAGCGGCAGGGCCATGGCGAGGGCGAGGGCGAGGGCGAGCGGCATGCGGGTCATGGTCTTCTCCGGATGGCGTTGCAATGTGAGGGACATTCTCGCATCGGCGCCATTCATGTGGCGTGGACGCGATGCGATGGCGCCCGGCATGCACTGGCGACGTCGGGACGTCAGCCTGGCCGCTTCGCCCACCAGGCCTTGAGCACCTCGGCCTCGCGCTCGGGCTGGATGCCGGCGCGCAGCTGCGCCTGCCGCGCGACCGGCAGGGTGGCGAACCATTCGAGCGTGTCGGCGGCCGTGGTCGCCAACGGGCGGAAGCGCAGCCCGGCGGCGATGGCGCGATCGTTGCGGTGGCGGGCGAAACCCGTGGTCTCGCCGCGGCCCGGCACCCAGGCCGGCATGTCGCCCCAGGCCGTGACCTGGTGTTCGCGCAGGAAGTCCACCGGTACCCAGTGCAGGCGTGCGCCGGCCGTGGTGACGGCCTGGATGCCGTGCAGCATCGCTGCCATGCTCATCTCGTAGTTCGGGCCCATCGCGTTGAACTTGCCGAGCGTGCGCGATTCGGCCACGCGGATGGTCCACTCGGCCAGATCGCGGGCGTCGATGATCTGGGTCGGGTCGCTGCCGTCGCCGGGTGCCAGCACGTCGCCACCGCGGGCGATGCGCAGCGGCCAGTAGCTGAAGCGGTCGGTCTCGTCGCCCGGGCCGACGATCAGGCCGGGGCGGATGATGGTGGTGATGCCGGGAAACCAGCGCTCGGCCTCGGCCTCGCAGGCGGCCTTCATCGGGCCGTACAGCGCCATGTTCGCGCGCAGCGTCTCCCGCGTTTCCTTCATGATGTCCGGACCGGTGTACTGCGCCAGCGGCGCGTTCTCGTCCTGGCCTGGCGTGGCGCTGTCCGCGTACACCGACAGCGTCGAGATGAAAATGTAGTGGCCCACCTTGCCTTGCAGCACCTGGCCCACGTCACGCACCCAGTGCGGCACGCTGGTCGGGTTGTCGATGCACACGTCCCATTCGCGGCCGGCGAGCGCGGCGACATCGCCGGTCTCGCGGTCGCCGGTGAGTTCCTCGACCTCGGCCGGCCAGTCCTGCGGGCGGCGGCCACGGTTGAACAGCGTGATCCTGTGGCCGCGGGCCAGCGCGTAGCGCACCTGGTAGGGGCCGGTGAAGCCGGTGCCGCCGAGGATCAGGATGCGCAGCGGTTGTTCGGCGCGGGCGACCGGGGCATCGGCGGCGGACAGCAGGCCGGATTTCGCGGCCAGGCCGACGGCGCCGGCCAGCGCGCCGAGCTTGAGCATGTCTCTACGGGTGGTGGACATCGAAGCTTCCTCAGGAAGGCATTGCCGTGGTGGAGGAGGTGCGCACGCTGGCCGCACTGTCGTCGGCGGTTTTCTGCATGGCCGCCTGGCGCCTGCCCAGCCACAGGGCGAGCAGCAGCCAGACGGCGGAGAGCGGGGCGGCGGCCCAGGCCAGGCCGGCGATGCCGAGTCCGAGCGCGCCGATCGCCGCGCTCGACCACGCGCCGATCTGGTCGCCGGCGCGGTAGATGAACACGTCGATGAAGTTCTTGGCCTTGTATTTGTCCTCGCGCGAGAGCGGCACGTAGAGCATCTCGCGGGCCGGCCGGGCGAGGGCGAAGTTGGCGGTGCGGCGCGCGACCTGGAACACCAGTACGCCGAACACCACCGGCGCCAACCCGAGCGCGGCGAAGCCGATCACCGACACCAGCGGCAGCAGCGCCAGCGTCCAGCCCACGCCGATGCGGCGCACGATGTGCGCGGCCAGGCCGAGCTGGATGAACAGCGTCAGCGCGTTCACCAGCATGTCGACCTGGGCGAAGTAGGCGACCCGGCTTTCACGGTCGGCGAAGGCGCCGGCGACGATCTCGGCCTGCAGGAAGTACAGGAAGGTCGAGCCCAGCGTGTACAGCAGCATGTAGCCGCACACGCCGAGCAGGTAGGGCGACTTGAGTACGCTCGTGTAGCCGGCGGTGAGCTTGCCGCCGATCACCTCGCTGTCGGCCTTCGCTTGCTCGCTGGAGACGGCCGCGGCGCGCCGCGACAGCGCGTACATGCAGCGCAGGCCGGCTTCGAGCAGTGCGATCGACACCAGCAGCAGTGCGGCGGTGCCCAGTAGATCCACCAGGCCGCGGGTGATGGCACCGCCGACCAGGCCGCCGACCGTGCCGCCGGCGGCGATCATCGCGAACAGCCGCTTGGCCTGCTCGCCGCGGAAGGTGTCCGCCATCACCGCCCAGAACAGTGAGACCACGAACAGGTTGAACACGCTGACCCAGATGAAGAAACCGCGGCCGACCCAGACCTGGGCTTCTTCCGACAGCCCGGTCAGCGCCGCCCAGAAGCCGAGCAGGCACAGCATCAGCACCCGGTAGGCCCAGGCGACGAAGCGCCTGCGCGGCAGCTTTGCCACCAGCGCCGAGAACAGCGGGGTGACCAGCAGCGTCGCCAGCAGCGTGCCGGTGAACAGCCAGGGCAGGTTGTCCACGCCGCCGGCCACGCCCAGCGCGTCGCGGATCGGGCGCAGGATGTAATAGCTGGCGAAGATGAAGAAAAAATAGGCGAAGGCCAGCGCCAGCGGCGCGCGCTCTTCGCGGCGCACCTGCAGGAACTGGCGCCACAGGCTGGGATGGGCGTCGTGTGGCGAGGCGGTGGAACGGCTCATGGGCGTCCTCGGCGGATCGGGGGAGTCTGGCAGCGAACGCGGATGCTGGCACAGGCTGAAAGTCAGGGATTCGCCAGGCGGGCGGCAATGCGCCCTGCCGTTCCGATCCCGCGCCCGGATGTGGCGGTTGCGCTGCGCCGGCTAGACTCCCGGCATCGAATCCGCCCATGCGCGAGGACTCCATGCCATTCGGCCCCGACCCGACCAACCCGCATCCGATGCCCGGTTTTCCGCAGGTCTGCTATCTGCGCAATATCGTGCGCAATCCGCAGATCGAGATCGGCGAGTACACCTACTACGACGACCCTGACGGCGTGGAGAACTTCGAGCGCAACGTGCTCTACCTGTTTCCCTTCGTGGGCGACCGTCTGGTGATCGGCCGCTTCTGTGCCATCGCGCGCGGCGCGAAGTTCATCATGAACGGCGCCAACCACACGCTGTCGGGCTTTTCGACCTATCCGTTCGCGATCTTCGGCGAGGGCTGGGAAGCCGGCGCCTGGGACGAGGCCGATCTGCCGCACAAGGGCGATACCGTGGTCGGTCACGATGTGTGGGTCGGCTACGACGCGCTGCTGATGCCGGGGGTGACGGTCGGCCATGGCGCGATCGTCGCCGCGCGCAGCGTGGTGACGGCGGACGTGCCGCCGTATTCGATCGTTGGCGGCAATCCCGCGCGTGTGCTCAAGCGGCGCTTCGACG
>JBEQAM010000162.1:0-5284 GCA_041640375.1 Rehaibacterium sp.
GTCGCCTCGCCGCAGGCGGCTGCGATGTTGCGTTCGGCGGTTTCCGCGTCGCCGGCGTCTTCGGGCGTGCGCAGCAGTCCGCAGCGCAGGGTCAGGAAAACTTCCTCGCCCTCGACCAGGAAGGGGGCGTCGCCGCAGGCCGCGATCAGGGCCTCGATGCGCGCCTGGTCCTCGTCCGGCCTCGTGGAGGCGGGCAGGGCGAACATGAAGGTGTCCTCGCCCGGATGGGCCAGCAGGGCGTCCTCGCCGAACCGCTGGCTCAGCCACGCGGCGAGCGCGCGCAGCAGCGCCTCGCTGAACTCGCGTCCGCGCGAGTGCCTGAAGACGTCGAAGCGGGCTGCGGCGATCATGCCGACCAGTTGCGGCCCGGCGTCCATGCGCGTCTGCAGCAGTTCGCGGAAAGCGATGCGGTTGGGCAGACCGGTGAGCGGATGGCGATAGGCGAGGAATTCCAGGCGCTCGCTCTTGGCGATGAACTGCAGGCTGAAGTCGATCGTGGCGGCGACGCGCTGCAGCAGCGTCATCTCGTCGTTGTCGAAGTCGTGCGGTTCGTGTTTGTAGAGCACCAGTGCGCCCCACGGCGGCGCGCCGAGCGGCAGCGCCAGTATCGCGCGCACGCCGGCCGCTTCGGCGACGGTGCGCTTGACGGGCGACAGTGTGGCGCGGCGGATGTCGGGAATCGCCAGGCTGTGTCCTAAGTCGAGCACCTGGGCGATCAGCGTCCGGTCGCTGGCTGCGTCGGACGGGTCGGTCAGCAGCGGCAGGCCGGTGGCGGCGCTGAGCGGCGAGCTGGCGCCATGACGGCCGAGCAGGCGGATGCCGTGATCCGCATCCCGTTCGGCGATCCAGGCGGTGGTGAAGCCGCCCTGTTCGACGGCGATGCGGCAGGCTGCCTCGATCAGTGCCGGGCGCGTGCCGGCGCGCAGCACCGCGTCGCCGAGTGCGCCGAGCACGGCATGGATGCGCGCCAGTTCGCGGATCTTGGCCTCCTGCTGCACGCGCTGGGTGACGTCGCGGTCGATGCCGCGGAAGCCGAGCAGGCCGCCATCCTCGTCGAGGATCGGCTGCGC
Organism: Rehaibacterium sp.; assembly: GCA_041640375.1. Taxonomy (GTDB): domain Bacteria; phylum Pseudomonadota; class Gammaproteobacteria; order Xanthomonadales; family Xanthomonadaceae; genus Rehaibacterium. The sequence continues at coordinate 1,071 of JBEQAM010000162.1, forward strand.
GTTGCTCTCCAGGATGCGCAGGCTGCCGTCGCGATGCCGCCAGCGCACCACGCGGCCGCGCCAGGCGCGCCGGGTGGCGATGTCCTCCGGGGCCAGCTCACCGGCGACGCGCGCGTCTTCGCCCTCGTCCATCAGTTCGTAGACCCGCCGTCCGATCACTTCCTCCGGTGCGTAACCGAGCACCCGCTGCAGGCCGATGTTGGAATAGCTGAGGGTGCCGTCCGGACCCGCTTCCCAGATCCAGTCCTCGGTGGTCTCGACCAGCGCACGGAAGCGCTCCTCGCTGGCGCGCAGCGCCCGCTCGGCCTGGCGCCGCGCCTGGCGCTCGGCGGCGTTGCGCAGCGCGCGCTCCACCGAACTCGCCAGCCGGCGCAGGTTGTCCTTGAGCACGTAGTCGTCAGCGCCGGCATGCAGCGCGGTGATCGCGACCTCCTCACCGATCGTGCCGGAGACGAAGATGAAGGGCGTGTCGGGCGCCAGCTCGCGCACCAGCTTCAGCGCCTCGAGGCCGTTGAATCCGGGCATGGAGAAGTCGCTCAGCACCAGGTGCGGAGCGAACGCCTCCAGCGCCTGGCGCAGGCGTTCGGCGTTGTCCACCGCCAGGGTCTCGACGCACGGGTGCAGTGGCCGCAACTCGCGGCACAGGATGTCCACGTCGGCCGGCGAATCCTCGACCAGCAGCACTCTGAGCAGGTCGTGGACGGGCAGACTCACAGCGGCGCCTCGTTGGCGATCATCCAGTACATCCCGACCTGGGCCACGATCTCGGCGAAGGCGTCGAAGTCGACCGGCTTGACGATGTAGCTGTTGACCCCGAGCCGGTAGCTGGCGATCAGATCGCCCTCCTCGCGCGAGGAGGTCATCATCACCACCGGGATGGTGTCGAGCCGGCTGTCGCCCTTCATCTGCTCGAGCACCTGCAGACCGTCCATGCGCGGCATCTTCAGGTCGAGCAGGACCAGCCTGGGGTGGCCGTTGCCGCGCGCCGCCCAGGGGCCCTCGCAGCGCAGGAACTGCAGCGCCTCGACGCCGTCGCGCACCCACTCGATGCGGTTGGCGATGCCGCGCCGCTTGAGCGTGCGCAGGGTCATCTCGGCGTCGGCCGAGGAATCTTCCACCAGCAGGATCTCGACTTGTTGGTACTGCATGGACGGCTCCTCATCGGGCGGGGAGTTCGAATTCGAAACGGGCGCCCTGGTCCGGCGCGGACGCGAAGTCGACGCGCCCGCCGTGACGGGTGACGATGCGATGGACGATGGCCAGCCCCACGCCCGTGCCCTCGAACTGGTCCTGCGGATGCAGGCGCTGGAACACGCCGAACAGCTTGTCGGCATAGCGCATGTCGAAGCCGACGCCGTTGTCGCGCACGCGGTAGCGCACGCTCCCGTTCTCGCGCTGCCCGCTCACCTCGACGCGGGCGCGTTCGCCGCGCGGCGCGCTGTACTTGACGGCGTTGGACAGCAGGTTGATCCAGACCTGCTTGAGCAGCGCCGGATCGCCGCAGGCCGGCGGCAGTTCGCCGATGTCGATGGTGGCCGCCCCGCGCGGCACGTCGCGCAGCGCCTCCTCGACCAGTGCGCGCATGTCCACCGGCTCGCGCGCCAGCGGCTTGCGGCCGAGCCGCGACAGTGCCAGCAGGTCGTCGATCAGCACGCCCATGCGGCGCGCGCTGTCGGCGATCGCCTGCAGGTAGCGGCGCGGTTCGGGGTCGAGCCGGTCGCCGAGGTCCTCGGTGAGCATCCGCGCATAGCCGTCGATGTGGCGCAGCGGCGCGCGCAGGTCGTGCGAGACCGAATAGCTGAAGCTCTCCAGCTCGCGGTTGGTCCGTTCCAGCTGCTCGGCCTCGGCCTGCAGGCGGCGGTTGAGCTCGATCACTTCGCGCTCGGCGGCCAGCCGCTCGCCGATGTCCTGGGCGACGCCGACGAAGCCGAGCAGGCCGCCCGCGCCGTCGTGCACGGGGGTGATCGTCAGCTCCACCGGAAAGCGCGAGCCGTCCCTGCGGACATAGGTCCAGACCCGCTTGTCGATCTCGCCGCGCCGCGGCTTGGCGACGAAGGCCTCGAAGCCCGGCGCGATCGGCTCGCCCAGTTCACGCGACAGCTCGGCGGCGCGGGCGGCGACTTCGTCGGCATCGTGAAAAATGGCCGGCGTCTGCCGGTCGATCATTTCCTCGGCGGTGTAGCCCAGCTGCTCGCAGGCCTGGCGGTTGAACAGGCGGATGATGCCGTCGGGGCGGCAGGCGATGATCATGTGGCCGGCGCTCTCCAGGATCGCCCGCTGCAGGGCGTTGGCCTCGGCCAGCGCCCGCTGGGTACGTTCGCCGCGGCGCAGTTCGCGCAGCAGCAGCGCCAGGCCGGCGCCCATCAGGGCGATGCCGATCAGCGGGCCGTAGCCGAGGGTGGCCTGCAGGCGCAGCGCATTCTCCGCCGCCAGGCTGGCGCGCTCGCCGAGCAGGGCCTCCTCGTGCCGGCGCAGTTCGTCGATCAGGGCGTGTACGGGGGCGATCAGCGCGAGCCCGGTGGTCTGGAAATACGCGCGGCCGGCCTCCAGGCCGTCGCGCGCGATCCGCTGTGACGCCTCGCGCATGGCGGCGATGCGGGCGTCCAGCAGGGCTTCGATGCGCGTCAGGCGGGCCAGCTGCGGCGGCGAGTCGCGGACCCGTTCGCGCAGGGCGGCGAGTTCGCGCCGCGCCTGCGCGTGCAGCCGTTCGCGGGCGGCCTCCAACGCACGGTCGCCGGTGATCAGGAAGCCGCGCTGTTCAGCCTCCATCCGGGCCACGCTGTCCTCGAGGGCGAGCGCCTCCTGCAGTACCAGCAGGGTGTGCTGCACCCAGGCGTCGGTGGCGATCACGGCCCGGCTCTGCTGGTAGGTGCGCCAGGCGGCCAAGCCGAACAGGACGAATGCGAGCAGGAACGCCGCGAGCGTCCAGCGGTGCAGGTGCGGGCGGAACTGCCGTGTCGCGGGGCTGCCGTGCCGAACACGCATTCGAGCGACTCCCTTCGGCCGGGCCGAAACGGAAAGCGCGGGGTGCGTGGATTCCTCCCTTGGGTTCGGACTATAGCCGGAGGGCGCGCCGGCTGCTTTGACGGCGGCATGGGCGGTGGCCCCGCAGCGACGCCAATCCGGCCGCCGGAGCCGGCCGAGGCGGGCGGGGTGCGCGGCGCGGTCGTCGCGGCGACCGCACCGTCGCAGGGGCTGTCAGCGCCGCAGGCAGCGCGCGAAGAAGTCCTCGGTCAGCCGGTAGCGGTGCAGCGCGTCGGCGCCGAGCAGGCCGTGTCTGGCGCCCGGGTAGGTCATCAGCTCGAACGGTGTGCCGCGCCGCTGCAGCTCGCTCATCAGCCGGGTGCTGTGGCTGAACAGCACGTTGTCGTCGGCCATGCCGTGGATCAGCAGCAGCCTGCCGCGCAGGCCGTCCAGCCAAGTGAACACGCTGCTGCGCCGGTAGCCCTCGGGGTTGGCCGCCGGGTGGTCCATGTAGCGCTCGGTGTAGTGGGTGTCGTAGAGCGCCCAGTCGGTGACCGGCGCGCCGGCGGCGCCGCAGGCGTAGATGTGCGGGGCCTTGGCCAGCATCATCAAGGTCATGTAGCCGCCGTTGGACCAGCCGTGCACGCCGATGCGCGTGGCATCGACGTAGGGCAGCGTGCGCAGCATCTCGATGCCGCGGATCTGGTCCTCCACCTCGACCCGGCCCTGCTCGCGGAACAGCGCGCTGCCGAAGCGCACGCCGCGGCGCGGGGTGCCGCGGTTGTCGAGCGAGAACACCAGATAGCCCTGCTGGGCCAGGTAGAGGTTGAACAGCCGGTCGGCCCGGCCCGGCCACTGCCGGGTGACGGTCTGCGCCGCCGGGCCGCCGTAGACATACACCACCACCGGGTACTTGCGCGACGGGTCGAAGCCGGCCGGCTTGAGCAGGCTGTAGTGCAGGATCTGGCCGTCGGCGGCGGCCAGCGCGCCGTACTCGGGCTCGATGTGGGCGTCGCGGAAGCGCGCGTAAGGATGCGCCGGGTCGTTCAGGTCGTTGGCGACCAGCGTGGCCAGCTTCTCGCCGTCGGCCGAATACAGCTCGGTCTGCGGCGGCGTGGCCGGGTTCGACCACAGGTCGACGAAGACGCTGGCGTTGGCGGCGAAGGTGGCGTCGTGCCAGCCGGCGACGCGGGTGAGCCGCTCGGGCTCGCCGCCGGTCAGCGGCAGCCGGTAGACGTGGCGCTCCAGCG
>JBEQAM010000163.1:0-5280 GCA_041640375.1 Rehaibacterium sp.
ATCGACCAGCGGGCGCAGCGTGCCGGCCTCCACCCGCGCCGCGATCTCACGCAGGATCTGGCCATGCCGCTCGCGGCCGAGGCCGTGGATCATCGGCACCAGCATGAACACCGCATGCAGGCTCAGGCCCTTGGCGTGCATCGGTGACAGGTCCACGGTGTGCCGCGTCACCAGCGTGATCACCTGGCCCTGCGGCCGCGCCGCGGCGAAGGCGGCGGCGAAGTTGTCCAGCCCGCTGGCATCGAAGACCAGGTCGAAACCACGTCCGCCAGTGATGCGCTGCGTGGCCTGTTCCAGCGTCTCCTCGCCGCGCAGCACGATATCGCCGGCGCCGAGCTCGCGCGCCAGCGCGGCCTTGTCGGCGCTCGACACCTGCGCCGTCACCTGCGCGCCGGCCTGGGCCGCGAGCTGGGTGGCCAGATGGCCGACGCCGCCGACCGCACCGAGCACCAGCACGCGCTCATCCGGCTGAAGGCGTGCGCGATCGAACAGGCCTTCGAAGGCGGTGATCGACACCAGCGGCAAGGCCGCCGCCTCGCGCAGCGGAATGTTTCGCGGCGCCGGCGCGATCAGTCGCACGTCGGCGGCCATGTACTCGGCCAGCGCGCCCTGCAATTCGCCCAGCCCGCCGGCGCAGCCGAACACGCGGTCGCCGATGCGGTATTCGCTCACGCCCTCGCCAAGCGCGACGACGACACCGGCCACGTCCATGCCGAGCACGCCCGACCGGGGCACCAGCGCGCCCCCGTGGCGGCGCAGCTTCACGTCGGCCGGATTGACGCTGCTGGCGACGACGCGGATCAAGACTTCACCGGCGCGGGGCGCCGGCACCGGCAACTCGGCCGGCACGAACGCGTCGGCGGCTTCGCCGAAGCGTCTGACGCGCATGGCGTGCATGCTGGCGGGAAGGCTCATGCCCACAGCGAAACCGCCTCGCGCTCGAAGCCCCGGCGCGCGGCAGGACGCCCGTCGACGGTTGCTGCTCCCGCCCACGGCGCCGGCACGCGACGGCACGGGTTGATGGCAAGATAGCCCGGCGCGGGGTCCACGCCCTCGCGCACGCGCGGGCAGGCGCCGGGCGAATGGAACAGGATCGACGGGATCGACATATGGCCACCGGCGGCATGGAGCGGGCATGCAGGCTAGTCCCCATCGCCGCCGCGCGCGGCGAAATCGCGTTGCCCGCACCATGAGCCGCGCTCACGATACCGGCCCGCGCCGGCCGCCCCCGCTGCAGGCGCTGCGCGCGCTGGAGGCCGCCGTCCGCCACGAGTCCTACACGCTCGCCGCCGAGGAGCTGTCGCTGACCCAGAGCGCGGTGTCGCACCAGTTGCGCGAGCTGGAGGCCCAACTCGGGGAAAGACTGTTCCAGCGGGTGGGGCGCCGGATGATGCCCACCGCCCATGCCCGCGCCATGGCCACCCGCATCCGCGAGGGCCTGCGCATGCTCGAAAGCGCGGTCGACGACGCGCCGCAACGGCGCAGCCCCGGCACCCTGCACCTGAGCCTGCTGCCCTCGTTCGCCTTCAAGTGGCTGATGCCGCGACTGGGCGACTTCCACGCCCGCCATCCGGAGATCGCGCTCAACGTACGCACCACGCTCGACCTGGCGGACTTCCGCCACGACGGCGTCGACGCCGCGATCCGCTACGGCAAGGGCCACTGGGACGGCACCGAGAGCGCGCTGCTGGCGCGCGAGACGCTGTTCGCCGTCGCCAGCCCGCGCTTCCTGCAGGGCCGGCTGCCGCACGACCTGCGCCAGCTCAAACCCGAATACCTGATCGGCAACCCCTATGAGCCGTGGACGCCCTGGCTGCGCGCGGCCGGGCTGGACTGGCCGGAGCCGAAGCCGCGGCTGACGATCGGCGACGCCGCGCTGCTGCTGGAGGCCGCCATCAGCGGCCAAGGCATCATCCTGACCCGCGAACTGCTGTCGCGCGACGACCTCGCCGCCGGCCGGCTGGTGCGGTTGTTCGACATCGCCCTGCCCGACACCAGCGCCTACTGGCTGGTCTGGCCCAAGGGCTCGCGCAAGCTGGCGATGATCGCGGCGCTGCACGAGTGGATGCAGGATGCGCTGGCGCGGCGCTGAACTTTCGCTGCCTGGGGCGCGCCGACATTTCTCCGGGTGGTCCCGCCGGCGTGCCTTTCTCCGTCCCTGTCCAGCCCTCCTGTGCACGCCCCGGAGTCACGCATGCGCACCCTCGGCCTGATCGGCGGCATGAGCGCGGAATCGACCGTCCCCTACTACCGGCTCATCAACCGCGCCGTCGCCGAGCGCCTGGGCGGCCTGCACTCGGCACGGCTGCTGCTGTACAGCGTGGACTTCGCCCCGATCGCGGCACTGCAGGCCGACGGCGACTGGCCGGCGCTGGACGCGGCGATGGTCGACGCCGCCAACGCGCTCAAGGCCGGCGGCGCCGAGGGGCTGGTGATCTGCACCAACACCATGCACAAGTGCGCGCCGGCCATCGCGGCGGCCACCGGCCTGCCGCTGATCCACATCGCCGACGCCACCGCGCGGGCGATCCGCGCCGCCGGCCTCGACCGCATCGGCCTGCTCGGCACCCGCTTCACCATGGAGCAGGCGTTCTACCGCGAGCGCATCGCCGGCCACGGCATCGAGGTGCTCACCCCGGACGAGGACGATCGCACCGAGGTACACCGCGTCATCTACGACGAACTGTGCAAGGGCGCGATCCTCGATCCCTCGCGCGACGCTTACCGCCGCATCATCGCCAAGCTCGTCGCCCACGGCGCGCAGGGCGTCATCCTGGGCTGCACCGAGATCGGCCTGCTGGTACGCCCCGAAGACAGCCCGGTGCCCACCTTCGACACCACCGCCATCCACGCCCGCGCCGCGGCGGCGTGGGCGCTGCAGACGGATTGACCCGCCCGGCCCGCGATTGCTGCATAGCAGCAATCTCATTTGGATTCCGTTAAACTGGCGCGATGCCTTTCATGATCCGCCGCGTCCGCGCCGCGATGCCGGCCACGCCACCCTGACGCCACCCTGACGCCACGCGCTGACCGCACGGCCTACGCCGCGCGTGCGCGGCTGCGCGCTCATCCCCCGATCCTGCCGATGCCGCCCGTGTGGCGGCCACGCCCCGCTTTTCCCGTATGGACACCCGATGACCTACCGCACCTTCCGCCAGGACTGGCTCTCGAACATCCGCGGCGACCTGCTCGCCGGCCTGGTCGTGGCGCTGGCGCTGATTCCCGAGGCGATCGCCTTCTCGATCATCGCCGGCGTCGACCCCAAGGTCGGCCTGTACGCCTCGTTCGCCATCGCCGTGGTGATCGCCTTCACCGGCGGCCGGCCGGGCATGATCTCGGCCGCCACCGGCGCGATGGCGCTGCTGATGGTCACCCTGGTCAAGGAACACGGCCTGCAGTACCTGCTGGCCGCCACGCTGCTGACCGGCGTGCTGCAGATCCTCGCCGGCGCGTTCCGGCTGGGTGCGCTGATGCGCTTCGTCTCACGCTCGGTGATCACCGGCTTCGTCAATGCGCTGGCGATACTGATCTTCCTGGCGCAGCTGCCCGAGCTGATCGGCGCGCGCTGGGAGGTGTACGCTTTCACCGCCGCCGGCCTGGCCATCATCTACGGCTTCCCGCGCCTGACCCGCGCGATTCCCTCGCCGCTGGTGTGCATCGTGGTGCTGACGGCGGTGGCGATCTACTTCGGCATCGACATCCGCACGGTCGGCGACATGGGCGAGCTGCCCGACAGCCTGCCGGTCTTCCTGTTCCCGGACGTGCCGCTCACCCTGGAGACGCTGGCGATCATCCTGCCGTACTCGGCCACGCTGGCCGTGGTCGGCCTGCTCGAATCGCTGCTGACCGCCTCCATCGTCGACGATCTGACCGACACCCCCAGCGACAAGAACCGCGAATGCGCCGGCCAGGGCGTGGCCAACATCGCCTCCGGCCTGATCGGCGGCATGGCCGGCTGCGCAATGATCGGCCAGTCGGTGATCAACGTGAAATCCGGCGGCCGCGGCCGGCTGTCGACGCTGACCGCCGGCGCGGTGCTGTTGCTGCTGGTGGTGTTCGCCGGGCCGTGGGTCGAGCGGATCCCGATGGCGGCGCTGGTGGCGGTGATGATCATGGTCGCCATCGGCACCTTCAGCTGGGCCTCGCTGAAGAACCTGCGCACGCATCCCCGCAGTTCGAGCACGGTGATGATTGCCACCGTCGTGGTGGTGGTCGCCACCCACGATCTGGCCAAGGGCGTGCTGGTGGGCGTGCTGCTGTCGGCGCTGTTCTTCGCCCGCAAGGTCAGCCACGTGCTGCACGTCGGCTCCACGCTCAGCGAGGATGGCCGGCAGCGGAACTACACGGTGATCGGCCAGGTCTTCTTCGCCTCTTCGGAGCGCTTCGTGGCCGGCTTCGACTTCAAGGAGGCGATCGAGCGCGTGCGCATCGACGTCAGCCGCGCCCACCTGTGGGACATCACCGCCGTCACCGCGCTGGACAAGGTGGTGCTGAAGTTCCGCCGCGAGGGCGCCGAGGTCGAGATCGTCGGCATGAACGAGGCCAGCGCCACCCTGGTGGACCGCTTCGGCGTGCACGACAAGCCCGAGGCGGTCGAACGGCTGATGGGCCATTGATACGGACACCGGACGCGGCGATGCCGCACCCGGAACGCAAACGGAGAACCACGCAATGCACGACAAACTGCTGGCCTGCATCGACGACTCGGCCTACACCCACAGCGTCTGCGACCACGCCGCCTGGGCGGCGCAACGCCTCGGCGCGGCCATCGAGCTGCTGCACGTCATCGACCGTCACCCGGAAACCGCGCCGGTCGCCGACTACAGCGGCAACATCGGCCTGGACGCCCGCGAGGCGCTGCTGCGCGAACTCGCCGACATCGACGCCCGCCGCGGCAAGCTGGCGCAGGAGCACGGCCGACTGCTGCTCGACGCCGCCCGCCGCCGCATCGAAGCGGCCGGGATCACCAAGGTCGAGACCCGGCTGCGCCACGGCGAGCTGGTCGAAACCGTCGGCGAGCTGGAGGCCGGCGTCGACCTGATCGTGATCGGCAAGCGCGGCGAGCACGCCGACTTCGCCAAGCTCCATTTGGGCAGCAATCTCGAGCGCGTGGTCCGCGCCAGCCGCCACCCGATTCTGGTCGCCTCCCGTGCCTTCAAGCCGATCGCACAGATGGCGATCGCCTTCGACGGCGGCGCCAGCTCGCGCAAGGCGGTGGAAATGGCGGCCAGCCATCCGCTGCTGCGCGGCCTGCGCTGCCATCTGGTCACCGTCGGCGGC
>JBEQAM010000164.1:0-5279 GCA_041640375.1 Rehaibacterium sp.
TGGACGAGGCCCCGCGCTGCAGTTTCCAGGTGCCTGCGCGCATCGAGCGCGGCCCCCTGCAGATCGCCATCAGCAGCCGCGGCGAAGCCCCGATGCTGGCGCGCTGGCTGCGCGAACGGCTCGAAGCCGAACTCGATCCCGGGCTGGGGCTGCTCGCCGGCTGGCTGGGCGGCAAGCGCACGGCCCTGCGAGCCCGCTTCCCCGATCCGGTGCGCCGGCGCCAGGTGCTGGAGGCCCTGCTGCGCGGCCCGGCCAGCGATGCCCTACGCCGGGGCGACATGTCCGCGGCCGAGCGGGCCTTCGAAGCCGCCCTCGCCGAAGCGCCGGTGGCGCCAGGCCGGGTGATCCTGGTCGGCGCCGGCCCCGGCGATCCTGGCCTGCTTACCCTGCGCGGCCTGCGTGCGCTCAACCAGGCCGACGTGATCCTGCACGACCGCCTCGTCAGCCCCGAGGTGTTGGCCCTGGCCCGCCGCGATGCCGAGCGCATCGAGGTGGCGAAGGAGGCCGGCACCCACCACGTCACGCAGCAGCGCATCCACGCGCTACTCGTCGAGCACGCCCGCGCCGGCCGCACCGTGGTGCGGCTCAAGGGTGGCGATCCCTTCGTGTTCGGTCGCGGCGGCGAGGAGTTGGAAGCCCTGCGCTCGGCCGGCATTCCTTACGAGGTGGTGCCCGGCATCACCGCCGCCCTCGCCTGCGGTGCCTACAGCGGCATCCCGCTCACCCACCGCGAACACGCGCAGTCGGTGCGCTTCGTCACCGCCCACTGCCGCGACTCCATCGATACCCTCGACTGGGCCGCGCTGGCGCAGGAACGCCAGACCCTCGCCGTCTACATGGGGGTGCAGAGCCTCGCCACCCTGCGCGAACGCCTGCTGGCCCATGGCCGCGCCGCCAGCACGCCCTTCGCCCTGGTGGAGAACGGCAGCCGTCCCGATCAGCGCGTGCTGCTCGGCACGCTGGGCGAACTGCCCGAGCGCGCCGCTGCCGCCGGCATCCATTCGCCCGCCCTGCTGATCCTCGGCGAAGTGGCGGCGCTGGGCGCCCGCCTGCACTGGTTCGGTGAGGCACCGATCCCGCCTCCCGCAGCGGCGGCGTCCGTGCCCGAGGCCGAAGCCCCCGCCGGGGCCGCGCACGCCACGCTCGCCGCCTAGCCTGCCGCTTCGCCCTGTCCTCTCCCCACCGCTTTCCCTATCCCGCTAGACCCGCCATGGCCCTCTACGACAACATCCTCGACACCATCGGTCGCACACCCATCGTCCGCCTGCACCGCCTGCCCCCGAAGCACGTCGAACTCTACGTGAAGGTGGAAGCCTTCAATCCCGGCGGCTCGGTGAAGGACCGCCTCGCCCTCGCCATCGTGCTCGACGCCGAACGGCGCGGACTGCTCAAGCCCGGCGACACCATCGTCGAGGCCACCTCGGGCAATACTGGCGTGGCGCTCGCCATGGTGGCCGCAGCCCGCGGCTACAAGTTCGTGGCGGTGATGACCGAAACCTTCTCGGTGGAACGCCGCAAGCTGATGCGCGCCTACGGCGCCAAGGTCATCCTCACCCCGGCCGCCGAGCGCGGCAGCGGGATGGTGCGCAAGGCCGAGGAACTGGCGAAAACCCACGGCTGGTTCCTCGCCCGGCAGTTCGAGAACGAAGCCAACCCGGCCTGGCACCGCAGCACCACCGGCCCCGAGATCCTCCAGGACTTCGTCGGCCGGCGGCTGGACTACTTCGTCTCCGGCTGGGGCACCGGCGGCACCCTCACCGGCGTCGGCCAGACCCTCAAACTCGCCCGCCCCGAAGTGAAGATCATCAGCAGCGAACCCGCTGGCGCCCAGTTGCTCGGCGGCAAGGACTGGCAGCCGCACAAGATCCAGGGCTGGACCCCGGATTTCGTGCCCGCCGTACTCGACCGCTCGGTGGTGGACGCCATCAGGCCGGTGGACGACCTCGTGGCCCGCGATACCGCCCGCCGCCTCGCCGCCGAAGAGGGGATCTTCGTCGGCCTCTCCGCCGGCGCCACCTTGGCCGCCGCGCTGGAGGTGGCGAAGGAGGCGAAGGCGGGCTCGGTCATCCTCGCGATGCTGCCCGACACCGGCGAGCGCTACCTCAGCACGATCCTGTTCGAGGGCATCAGCGAAGGCTCGGACGACGAGTGGCTGGCGGCGCTGGAGACCAAGACAGCCCTGGCAAGGCCGCCTGAGCCCGTCCCCGTTGCATGATGCGGGAAATCATTTCATCGCAGTGAAGGATGAAGGCGCTAGAAACGGAGCTGTCGTGCCCCCACTCTCCACCTAGACCGGCGGCAGGACAGGTCCGTTGATGCCGGGACAAGCACTGCCGCAATCCGCGCCGGCGCGCGGCCAATGCCCGCGGCGAGGTCTCCGGGCCTGTGGGCCGATGTCGGCCGATGGCTCGCCCGAGGCCTGTACTGTGGCGCCCAGGCCGCCGCCGCACGCGTCGCGAACGAGCGCCCCTCGCGCACGCCCTGCCGCCGCACCTCCGCATACCAGCGCCGGCCACGCCTGCGGATCGTCGCCATGCCACACCTCACTGACGCACTCGGCGCGGCATGGCGAGGCGATAGGTGGGGATAGCGGGAGCCGATCGCCCCTCGAGACCCGCACCACGCGGGCGTTTCGGGACGGCGAGGGCAACGCGAGGTCATGCGCTGGTGCCCCGGGCCGGACTCGAACCGGCAAGCCTTGCGGCGCAGGATTTTAAGTCCCGTGCGTTTACCCGTTTCGCCACCGGGGCATGGGGCGTAGGTACGACGAAAACGAAAAGCCGCGCACTTGGCGCGGCGTGTCGTTTGCATTGGAGGCCTGGGTCGGAATCGAACCGGCGTACACGGCTTTGCAGGCCGCTGCATGACCACTCTGCCACCAGGCCTTGTTCGGCGGCGCGCCGGGGGAAGCGTAGCTTCGTCCGGCTCAAAAAACAAAACCCCGGCGAACCGAGGTTTTGTTCCTGAAGATGGAGCGGGAAACGAGACTCGAACTCGCGACCCCGACCTTGGCAAGGTCGTGCTCTACCAACTGAGCTATTCCCGCGGAAGAGAACGGAAATTCTACGGATGCTTCGGGAGCTGTCAACACCCCGTCATGGACTTTTTTCGCCGCGCATGGCCGGCCAGGCCGCGGCCAGGTAGTTCCAGCCCGACCACAAGGTGAGGAAGGCGGCCACCGCCAGCAGCACCTCGCCGACGCGGAAGGTCGGGAACAGGTACTGGCCGCCGGCCAGCGGAATCGGCGCGAAGTACAGCAGCAGGATCAGCGCGACCATCTGCACGATGGTTTTGATCTTGCCGACCCAGGCGACCTTGACCCGGCCGCGCTCGCCGATCTCGGCCATCCATTCGCGCAGCGCCGAGATGGTGATCTCGCGGCCGACGATGATCGCCGCCAGGATCGCCATGAACAGCGTCGGATGCTTCTGCACGATCAGGAACAACGCCACGGTCACCGCCAGCTTGTCCGCGACCGGGTCGAGAAACGCGCCGAAGGCCGAATACATGCCGAAGCGGCGCGCGATCCAGCCGTCGAGCCAATCGGTGATCGCGCCGATGGTGAAGATGAAGGCGGCGGCGAAGTTGGTCCAGGAATAGTCCAGGTACCACACCAGCACGAGCACCGGGATCAGGGCGATCCGGAACAGCGTGAGCACGGTGGGAATGGTCAAGGTCATCGGGTGCCTCCCTGCCCTGCGGTCGCGCCCGGACCGTCCAGGCCGTGCAGTGCGGCATAGATCCTTTCGGCGAGCGCGGCGTTGACGCCGTCGACGCGGGCGATCTCCTCGACGCCCGCGGCGCGCAGCCCGGCCAGCCCGCCGAAATGCTTCAACAGCTTAGCGCGTCGGCGCGGGCCGATGCCGGGAATGTCCTCCAGCCGGCTGGTTTCGCGCAATTTCTGGCGCTTGCCGCGGTGGCCGGTAATGGCGAAGCGGTGCGCCTCGTCGCGGATCTGTTGGATCAGCTGCAGGGCCGGCGAGCCGCTGCCCGGGCGCAGTTCGCTGCCGTCGGGGCGAATCAGCGTCTCCTCGCCGGGGCGGCGCGCCTCGCCCTTGGCGACGCCGACCAGCTCCACGCCGCGCACCCCCAGTTCGTCGAGCACGTCGCGCGCCTGCGCGAGCTGGCCCTTGCCGCCGTCGATCAGCAGCACGTCGGGCAGCACCCCCTCCTCGGCGGCGCGCCGGAAGCGGCGCTCGAGCGCCTGGCGCATGGCGGCATAGTCGTCGCCGGGCGTGATGCCGGCGATGTTGTAGCGGCGGTATTGCCCACGCACCGGGCCTTCACCGTCGAACACCACGCAGGAGGCCACGGTGGCCTCGCCCAAGGTATGGCTGATGTCGAAGCACTCCAGCCGCCCGGGCGGCGACTCCAGGCCGAGCAGCGCCTGCAGGGCTTCGAGCCGGGCGCGCTGGCTGGCGCTGCTCTGCATCTCGCTGGCAAGCGCGAGCCGTGCGTTGCGCATGGCCAGGTCGAGGTAGCGAGCACGCTCGCCGCGCACCGCGGCCTTGAGCTCGACGCGGCGGCCGGCCTGCTCGCTCAGCGCGGCAGCGATCAGCTCGGCATCCGGCACGGCGTGGCTGAGCACGATCTCGCGCGGCGGGCGCTGCGCCGGGTAGTACTGTGAGAGGAAGGCGCCGAGCACTTCCTCGGGCGCGTCGATGCCGTTGGTGCGCGGGAAGAAGGCGCGGGTCCCGAGGTTCATGCCGTTACGGAAGCACAGCAGCATCACGCAGGCGGCGCCGCGCTCGGCCACGCAGGCGAGCACGTCCATCTCGGCCTGCTCACCCTCGACGTACTGGCGCGACTGCATCCGGCGCAGGTCGGCGATCAGGTCGCGCAGGCGGGCGGCGTCCTCGAAACGCAGCGCGGCGCTGGCCTGCTCCATGGCTGCGCCGAGCTCGCCCAGCAGCTCCTCGCCGCGGCCGTCGAGCAGCAGCCCGGCACGGCGCACGCTGTCGTGGTAGTCCTCTGGCGAGACCAGCCCCACGCAGGGCGCCGAGCAGCGGCCGATCTGGTACTGCAGGCACGGCCGGCTGCGGTTGCGGAACACCGTGTCTTCGCAGCCACGCAGGCGAAACAGCTTGTGCATCAGGTCGAGCGCGTCGCGCACCGCCGAGGCGCTCGGGTAGGGGCCGAAATAGCGCCCCGGCGCGGCGCGGCTGCCACGGTGGAAGGCGATGCGCGGCCACTCGCCGGCGCCGATGTGGATGTACGGGTAGCTCTTGTCGTCGCGCAGCAGCACGTTGTAGCGCGGCCGGAGCGACTTGATCAGTTGG
>JBEQAM010000165.1:0-4191 GCA_041640375.1 Rehaibacterium sp.
GGTTGTCGGCCAGCGCCCGCGCGGCCTGCGGATTGTGGGCCACGTCCAGCACCACCGCCGGCCGCCCGGGCAGCACCTGGAAGCGGCCGGGCAGCTCCACCTCGATCAGCCCGCGGCGGATCTCGCCCATGGAGACCGGCAGGCGGTCCTTCAGCTCGTCCAGCGCCGCCAGGCAGGCGGCGGCGTTGCGCAGCTGGAACGCGCCGCGCAGCCCCGGGTACGGCAGGCCGGCGCGCCGCACGCCGTAGCCCCAGTAGGTCCACTGCCCGGCCTCGGCCACGTAGCCGAAGTCGCGGGCGATCTGGTACAGATCGCAGCCCACCTCCCGGGCGCGGCTCTCGATGCTCTCCGGGGGATCGGGGTCGGCGCACACCGCGGCGCGGCCGCGCTTGAATACGCCGGCCTTCTCGAAGCCGATCGCCTCCCGGGTGTCGCCCAGGTATTCCATGTGGTCGAAGTCGATTCCCGACACGATGGCGACGTCGTTGTCGAACACGTTCACCGCGTCGAGGCGGCCTCCCAGTCCCACCTCCAGGATCGCCACGTCCACGCGCTCGCGGATGAAGAGCATCATGGCCGCCAGGGTGCCGGCCTCGAAATAGGTGAGCGGGGTGGCGCCCCGCATCCGCTCGATCTCGGCGAACGCCGCCACCAGCGGTGCGTCAGCCACCGACTCGCGGCCGATGCGCACGCGCTCGTTGTAACGCACCAGGTGCGGCGACGTGTAGCAGCCGGTGCGGTAGCCGGCCCGCGACAGGATCGACTCCAGCATGGCGCAGGTGGAGCCCTTGCCGTTGGTTCCGGCCACGGTGATCACCGGGAACGCCGGGGCGAGCCCGAGCCGCTGCCAGACCTCGCGCACCCGGGCGAGCCCCATCTCGATCACCCGCGCGTTCACCTGCTCGAGGTAGGCGAGCCAGGCGTCCAGCGGGGCGTCGGCGCCCGGCGCGGCTGCCCGCGGCGGCTCCGGCAGGGTGCTCATGGCAGGCGGAGAGCGCGGGGCGGGGCGATCAGGGCGCGGGCGCGCGCATCAGTAGCGTCAGCAGGCTGGCCAGCGTGTCGCGCATCTGGCGCCGGTCGACGATCAGGTCGATGGCGCCGTGCTCCAGCAGGAACTCGGCGCGCTGGAAGCCCTCCGGCAGCGTCTCCCGCACCGTCTGCTCGATCACGCGCGGGCCGGCGAAGCCGATCAGGGCGCCCGGCTCGGCGATGACCACGTCGCCGATCATGGCAAAGCTGGCCGACACCCCCCCCATGGTGGGGTCGGTGAGCACCGAGACGAACGGCAGCCGCGCCTCGGCGAGCTGGGTCAGCGCCGCGGTGGTCTTGGCCATCTGCATCAGCGACAGCAGGCCCTCCTGCATGCGCGCCCCGCCGGAGGCCGTGAAGCAGGCGAACGGCAGGCCTCCCTCGATGGCGGCGCGCACGCCGCGCACGAAGCGCTCGCCCACCACCGATCCCATGGAGCCGCCCATGAACTCGAACTCGAACGCCGCCGCCACCAGGCCCACCGACTTGACCGCGCCCTGCATGACCACCAGCGCGTCGTCCTCCCCGGTCTGCTTGCGTGCTTCCGCCAGGCGGTCGGGATACTTGCGGCTGTCCTTGAACTTGAGGCTATCCACCGGCCGCACCTCCGCGCCGATCTCGGCGCGGCCCTCGGCGTCCAGCAGCAGGTTGAGGCGGGTGCGCGCGCCGAGGCGGTTGTGGTGGTTGCACTTGGGGCAGACGTTGAGGTTCTTCTCCAGATCGGAGTAATAGAGCACCGCGTCGCAGGCCTCGCATTTGCTCCAAAGGCCTTCGGGCACGGCCTTGCGCCCGCCAGCGTCCTTGCGCTGGATCTTGGGCGGCAGGATCTTGTCAAGCCAGCTCACGTCGCCTGTCCCGGTCCGGAGCCGACTGGTCGATGGCGTGGCGCAGACCCGCCACCAGCTTCTGCACCCGCGCCGGCGCCTCGCCGGCGGGAGAGTGCTCGATCTCCTCGACGATGCGGCTGCCCACCACCACCGCGTCCGCCACCCGCGCCACCGCCGCCGCGGTCTGGGCGTCGCGGATGCCGAAGCCGACGCCGATGGGCACCCGCAGGTGCTCGCGCATGGCGGCGACGCGCTCGCGCACCTCCTCCACGTCCAGGTGGGAAGCGCCGGTCACGCCCTTGAGCGACACGTAATAGACGTAGCCGCGCGCCAGCGCCGCCACCTTGCGCACCCGCTCCTCGGGCGCCGTCGGCGAGAGCAGGAAAATGGGGTCGATTCCGTTGGCCGCCAGGTGGGCGGCGAACGCCTCGCTCTCCTCCGGCGGGTAGTCCACCACCAGCACGCCGTCGACGCCGGCTTCGCGAGCCTCCCGGGCGAAGGCATCGTATCCCATCGCCTCCACCGGGTTGGCGTAGCCCATCAGCACCACCGGGGTCGCCGCGTCCTGCTGGCGGAATTCCCGCACCATGCGCAGCACCTGGCGCAGGCTGGTGCCGTGCTTCAGCGCCCGCTCCGAGGCCCGCTGGATGGTGGGGCCGTCGGCCATGGGATCGGAGAACGGCACGCCCAGCTCGATCACGTCGACGCCGGCGCGCACCAGCGCGTGCATCAGCGGCACGGTGCTGACCGGGTCCGGGTCGCCGGCGGTGATGAACGGGATCAGCGCGCAGCGGCCTTCGCGGCGCAGTCTTTCGAACGTGCTGTGGATGCGGGACATGGGATCGGTGGCGCGAGCAAGCGCGGCGCGCGGCCGCCTGGCCGGGGGCTCAGAAGGTGATGTTGGAAGCGCGGGCGACGGTGTTCATATCCTTGTCGCCGCGACCGGAGAGGTTCACCAGCAGCAGCGCCTCGCGCGGCATGGCGGGCGCGATCTTCGCCGCGTGGGCCAGCGCGTGGCTCGTTTCCAGCGCCGGGATGATGCCTTCGAAGCGGCACAGCGCGTGGAACGCCGCCAGCGCCTCGTCGTCGGTCACCGCCACGTACTCGGCGCGGCCGCTGTCCTTCAGCCAGGCGTGCTCGGGGCCGACGCCCGGATAGTCCAGGCCGGCGGAAATGGAGTGGGTCTCGACGATCTGGCCGTCCGCGTCCTGCAGCAGGTAGGTGCGGTTGCCGTGCAGCACGCCGGGACGCCCGGCGCACAGCGTGGCCGCATGGTGGCCGCTGGCGATGCCCTCGCCGCCCGCCTCGACACCGATCAGGCGCACGCCCGCCTCGTCGATGTAGGGATGGAACAGGCCGATGGCGTTGGAACCGCCGCCGACGCAGGCGATGATGGCATCCGGCTGGCGTCCGAACTGCTCCAGCATCTGCGCCCTGGCCTCGCGGCCGATGACCGCCTGAAAGTCGCGCACCATCATCGGGTACGGATGGGGGCCGGCCACGGTGCCGATGATGTAGAAGGTGTTGTCCACGTTGGTGACCCAGTCACGCATGGCCTCGTTGAGCGCGTCCTTGAGCGTCTTGGAGCCGCTCTCCACCGGCACCACCGTGGCCCCTAGGAGCTTCATGCGATAGACGTTGGGCGCCTGGCGCCTGACGTCCTCGGAGCCCATGTAGACCACGCACTCCATGCCATAGCGCGCCGCCACCGTGGCCGAGGCCACCCCGTGCTGGCCGGCGCCGGTCTCGGCGATGATGCGCGGCTTGCCCATGCGCCGCGCCAGCAGCGCCTGGCCGATGGTGTTGTTGATCTTGTGGGCGCCGGTGTGGTTCAGGTCCTCGCGCTTGAGCAGGATCTGCGCGCCGCCCAGATGCTCCGACCAGCGGCGTGCATGGTAGATGGGGCTCGGCCGTCCGACGTAGTGCTTGAGCTCGTGCTCGAACTCCGCCTGGAACTGCGGGTCACGGCCGTAACGCTCGTACTCGCGCCGCAGCTCGTCCAGCGCGGCGATCAGCGTGTCGGCGACGAACACGCCGCCGTAGGGGCCGAAGTGGCCGGTCTTATCCGGCAGGTCGTACATCTGCATTGCGGACTTCCTCGATGAAAGCGGCGACCTTCGCCGCGTCCTTGATTCCCTTGCCGGCCTCGACGCCGCTGGAGACGTCCACCGCCCACGGCCGCACGGCGCGCACCGCGGCACCGACGTTCTCCGGCGTCAGTCCGCCCGAGAGGATCAGCGGCAGCGGCAGCTGCCGCGGCACCAGCGACCAGTCGAACTCCTTGCCCGTGCCGCCGTAGACGCCGGGCTCGTAGGCGTCCAGCAGAAGCCCTCGC
>JBEQAM010000165.1:4201-5263 GCA_041640375.1 Rehaibacterium sp.
CCGGACGCGCACGGCCTTCACGTAAGGCACGCCGAAGCGGCCGCAGAAATCCGCCGCCTCGTCGCCGTGGAACTGCAGCAGGTCGAGCCGCACCGCCGCCAGCACCCGCTCCACCCAGGCAGGCTCCGGGTTGACGAACACTCCGACCGCGGTGACGAACGGCGGCAGCCGTCCGACGATGGCGGCCGCCGCCGCAGGCGCGATGTTGCGCGGGCTGGCCGCGTAGAACATGAAGCCCAGCGCCCGGGCGCCGCACCGCGCCGCGGCGAGCGCGTCCTCGGCGCGGGTGATGCCGCAGATCTTCACCGCGGTCACGGCAGCGCCCCCGTGCGGGGGAGCGCGGACTCCAGCGGCGCCGGCGCCTGCGCCGGCAGGGCGAATGGCGGCGCATAGCGCACCGACGAGAGATACAGCCCATCGGCGGCGAACGTGGGCGCGGCGCGACTGCGGTCGCGTCCCTCCAGCACGTCGCGGATCCAGTGGGGCGGATGCCGGCCCTTGCCGACATAGACCAGCGAGCCGACGATGTTGCGCACCATGTGATGCAGGAAGGCGTTGGCCCACACGTCGAACACCAGCAGGTCGCCGTGCCGGTCCACGGAGATCCGCGTCACGGTGCGCAGCGCGCTGCGGGCCTGGCACTCGGCGGCGCGAAACGCGCTGAAGTCGTGCTCCCCCTGCAGCAGCGCCGCCGCTTCGCGCATCGCGCCCAGGTCGAGCGGCAGGTGGAACCAACCGACCCGGCCGCTGCCGATGGCCGGGCGCACCGGGCGGTTGAGCAGCAGATAGCGGTAGCTGCGCTCGCGGGCGCTGAAGCGGGCGTGAAACTCCGGGGCCACCTCCTGCGCCCAGAGGATCGCCGCCGCCTGCGGCAGATGGGCGTTGGCGCCGCGCACCCAGGCGGAGGCCGGCCGGCGCGCGTCGGTGTCGAAATGCACCACCTGCATCGCCGCGTGCACGCCGGCATCGGTGCGGCCCGCCGCCGTCACCCGCACCGGATGGCCGGCGATCCGCGCCAGCGCCGCTTCCAGCGCGTCCTGCACCGAACCCCCGCCCGCCTGG
>JBEQAM010000166.1:0-5244 GCA_041640375.1 Rehaibacterium sp.
GGCGGGTGTTAACGTCCCGTTCGGACGCGATCCGGCCGGGCGCGGCGTGACTTCCGGCCCCGTTGCGGCACACGCGGCGCAGCCTATGATGCCCGCATGCTCGGGCGCCTCAGCCACACGCAATTGCTCCGCTATGCCGGCCTGTTCACCTGGGCCATGGTGGGCATCCCGTTGCTGCTCAACTCCTGGTACTTCCCGCAGGCCGACGGCGCCGGTCTGCTGAGCGACATGCGGCTGACCATGTGGGCGGCAGCCTATTTCGTCTTCGGCCTGAGCTATTGGCTGGTGACCCGTTCACTGGGCGTGCGTCAGCCGCGCTGGTACGACGACGTGCTGCTGCTGGTGCTCACGCTGTCGGCGATCGCGGTCAGCCACTTCACCGGCACCGGCCTGGGCGGTGTGCTGCTGCTGGTGGTGGCCGGGGTGATCGCCTGGCTGCTGCCGCTGCGGCTGGGCGTGGCCTGGCTGATCCTGCAGCACGTGGCGCTGGTGCCGGCCTTCATGCAGGGGCTGGGCTTCACCCTGGTCGAGGCGGTGCTGCAGTCGGCGTTGTATGCCGGCTATGCCAGCTTTGCCTTCGTGATCGGACTGGTGGCCAAGCAGCAGGCGCAGGCGCGCGACGAGCAGCGCCGGCTCAATTCCGAGCTGCGCGCCACCCGTGCATTGCTGGCCGAGAGTTCGCGGATGAGCGAGCGGGTGCGGATCTCGCGTGAGCTGCACGACCTGCTCGGCCATCATCTGACCGCGCTCAGCCTGAACCTCGAAGTGGCCAGCCATCTGAGCAGCGGCAAGGTGCAGGAGCACGTGCGCCAGGCGCATACCCTCGCCAAGCTGCTGCTCACCGACGTGCGCGAGGCGGTCAGCCAGTTGCGCGACGAGGGTTCGGTCGAACTCGCCGGCGCCCTGCATACACTGGTCGAGGGCGTGCCGGCGCTGGACATCCGGCTCGACGTGCCCGAGCAGTTCACCCTCGACGATCCCGAGCGCGCGCACGTGGTGCTGCGCTGCGCCCAGGAAATCATCACCAACGCCGTCCGCCATGCCGGCGCCAGCCGGCTCGACCTCAGCTTCAGCCGCGTCGGCGGCGAGCTGCGCATCCAGGCCCGCGACAACGGGCGCGGCGCCGACGGCATCGCCCCCGGTCACGGCCTGCGCGGCATGCGCGAGCGGCTGGCCGCCTACGGCGGCAGCATCGACATCCGTACCGCGCGCGGCGAAGGCTTCGCGCTCGACATCCGCCTGCCATTGGAGACTCCGGCATGATCCGCGTCTGCCTCGTCGACGACCAGAACCTGGTACGCCAGGGCATCCGCTCCCTGCTGGAGCTCTCCGACAACATCCGGGTGGTCGCCGAAGCGGCCGACGGCCGCCAGGCGGTGGAGCTGGTCCCGGAGGTCAAGCCCGATGTCGTGCTGATGGACATGCGCATGCCGGTGATGTCCGGCCTGGAGGCGCTGCAGGCGCTGTCCAAGGCTGGCGAGCTGCCGCCGACCATCATCCTGACCACCTTCGACGACGATCAGCTGGTGCTGGCCGGCATCCGCGCCGGTGCCCGCGGCTACCTGCTCAAGGACGTGTCGCTGGACCAGCTGGTCTCGGCCATCCAGACCGTGGCCGCCGGCGGCTCGCTGGTGCAGCCGGCGGTCACCCAGCGTCTGCTGTCCGGGCTGGAGCACATGCAGAACGAGTTCGTCAGCCTGGATCGCCCGGACCCGCTGACCGAGCGCGAGACCGAAATCCTGCGCCTGATGGCGGGCGGCTTCAGCAACAAGGAGATCGCCAATTCGCTGGGCGTGGCCGAGGGCACGGTCAAGAATCACGTCTCCAACATCCTGTCCAAGCTCGGCGTACGCGACCGTACGCGCGCCGTGCTCAAGGCCTTCGAGCTCAAGCTCGTCTGAGCCCGCACCGGGGCGGCTCCGGCAGCTACCCGTGGCCTGGGTGGGCGCGTCGGCGTGACCGCGGGCACGTTCCGGCGCGGATTTGGCGCCTGGCCCGACCGCCCCTGTGCAGCCGCCGGCAAACTTCGGTTAGCATTGCTGATTCCGGCCGGCTGGCGGCACTCCCGCGCCCGTCTGCCGCTGCCGTTCCTGGAGAGATCCCGAATGACCCGCCTTCTCGAATTCATCGCCGCCATCCTGATCGTCGTCGTCCTGTTCGTGGTGGTCGCCCTGTTCCTGCCTGCCAAGCAGGCGATCGAGCACACCGCCGAGACCAACCGTCCGGTGCGGATCGTGTTCGACACCCTCAACAGCTTCAAGCGCTTCGCCGACTGGCATCCGATGCGCCTGCACGACCCGAACATCCGCTACACGGTCAGCGGCCCTGACTTCGGCGTCGGCGCCCGCCTGGACTACGCTTCCGACCTCAAGCGCATCGGTTCGGGCAGCTGGGAGATCATCGACAACCGCCAGGAAGGGCGCGTGCAGATGGTCCGCTATGCGCTGCAGAACGACGCCTACGGCGACAACAAGACGATGCGCTTCAACATCGAGCGCCGCGGTCGCACCACCGTCATCACCCAGCGTTACGACGTCGAGTACGGCTGGAACCTGCTCGGCCGCTATGCCGGCATGTACATCGCCCGCAGCGTCGGCGAGGACATGAAGACCGGCCTGTCGAATCTGGGCGGCCTGTTCGCGACCATCCCGAACTACGACTACGGCAACCTGACCATCGAGACGGTCGAGATCCCGGCGCAGAACGTGCTGTACGTCCCGACCACCTCCGACCGCAACATCACCGCGGTCGAGACCGCCATGATCAACCAGCTCAAGTGGATCCGTCAGGTGATGGCCAAGAATGACCTGGAGGCCGCCGGTCCGTTCCGCCTGGTGACCACCAACTTCGGCACCGATGTGTACGAGTTCGACGTGGTCATGCCGGTGCGCAGGAAGGGCACCGGCCCGGCCGTCGCCGAGGAGCCGGCCGCCGAGGAAGCCGGCGAAGGCGAGGGCGGGGCGGAAGAGAAGCTGCGCCCCGGTGCCGAGGCGCTGCCGCCTGCGGCGGAGATCGATCCGGAATCGATCAAGCTCGAGGGCGAGGTGAAATTCGGCCAGAGCTATGCCGGCCGCGCGCTCAAGACGGTCTACAACGGTCACCCGGCGGGTCTGCCGGTCGTCCGCGACCAGCTGCGCGCCTGGGCGGCGACCCGCGGTGAAGTGGTCCACGACCGTGCCTTCGAGGAGTACCTGCAGGACATCGAGGGTACGGCCGCCGAGGACAGCCAGTTCAACGTCTACTGGCCGATCCGGTAAGCAAGCCGCCGGTGGCGGCATGCAGCCGCCATCGGCCATCGCGTGCGGCGGGCGACTCGCGTTTCCCGCCGCACGCCGTTTCCGGTGCCGCGCGAGCGGCGCCCCACCGCGCGCGGCCGGGGTCCGTCCACGTTGCGGGCCCCCGTCCATGCGGAACTTTGCCTGCCGTGCGCGGTAATGGTTACGGTCGCGCCGTCGCCCGATGGCGCGGCCTTCCATCCCACCATCACCAGCATCCAGCATCCAGGACGTGCGGCGATGATCGAAACCCATGAACTGACCAAGCGTTACGGCGGCAAGACCGCCGTCGACGGCATCAGCTTCCGGGTCGAGCCGGGCGAAGTGCTCGGCTTCCTCGGCCCCAACGGTGCCGGAAAATCCACCACGATGAAGATGATCGCGGGCTTCCTCGCGCCGAGCGCGGGCACGGCCCGGGTCTGCGGTCACGACGTGACCGCCGAGCCGCTCGCCGCCAAGCGCGCGATCGGCTACCTGCCCGAGGGTGCGCCGAGCTATGGCGAGATGAGCGCCGGCGGCTTCCTGCAGTTCGTCGCCGATGTGCGTGGTCTGACCGGCGAGGTGCGTCGGGAGCGCATTGGCGCGGTGGTCGAGCGGCTTGCGTTGGGTGCGGTACTGCTGCAGCCGATCGATACGCTGTCCAAGGGCTTCCGTCGCCGCGTCGGCCTGGCCGCGGCGATCCTGCACGACCCGCCGGTGCTGATCCTCGACGAGCCCACCGACGGCCTGGATCCGAACCAGAAGCACGAGGTGCGCGGCCTGATCCGCGAGATGTCGCGCGAGCGCACCATCGTCATCTCCACCCATATCCTCGAAGAGGTCGACGCGGTGTGCACGCGGGCGATCATCATCGCCGCCGGCAGGTTGCTGGCCGATGCGACGCCGGCCGAGCTGGAGCGGCGCTCGCGCTATCACGGCGCGGTGTCGTTCCGCACCGACGACACGGTGTCCGCGCGCGTCGCGCTGGAGGGCCTGGATGGCCTGCAGGCGGTCGAGGCCGACGCCGACAGCGGCCGGCTGGTGGCGATTCCGCAGCCCGGACGCGCGCTCGGCGACAGTGTGGCCGAGCGTCTGCGCAGCCGCCACGTCGCTTTCAGCGAATTGCAGATCGAGCGCGGGCGGCTCGACGAAGTGTTCCGTTGCATCACCACGGGAGGGGCGCAGGCATGAATCCGGTGACCGCCGTCTTCCGCCGCGAGCTGGCGAGCTATTTCGCCACGCCGGTGGCCTACGTGTTCATCGTCATCTTCCTGGTACTGGCCGGCGCGATGACGTTCTACTTCGGGGGCTTCTACGAACGCGGCCAGGCCGACCTGCAGCCGTTCTTCAACTTCCACCCGTGGCTGTACCTGTTCCTGGTGCCGGCGGTGTCGATGCGGCTGTGGGCCGAGGAGCGCAAGAGCGGCACCATCGAGCTGCTGCTCACATTGCCGGTCACGATGTGGCAGGCAGTGCTGGGCAAGTTCCTCGCCGCCTGGGCCTTCGTCGGCATCGCGCTGGCGCTGACCTTCCCGATCTGGATCACGGTCAACTACCTGGGCGACCCGGACAACGGCGTGATCCTCGCCGCCTACGTCGGCAGCCTGCTGATGGCCGGCGCCTTTCTCGCCGTCGGCGCCTGTCTGTCGGCGACCACGCGCAACCAGGTGGTCGCCTTCATCCTGACCGCGGTGGTCTGCTTCCTGCTGCTGCTGGCGGGCTTTCCACTGGTGCTCGACGCGGTCCGCGCAGTCGCGCCCCAGGTGCTGGTCGATGCCATCGCCCAGCTGAGCTTCCTGACCCACTTCAGCGCCATCGCCAAGGGCGTGCTCGACCTGCGTGACGTGCTGTTCTTCCTGCTCACGATCGGTTTCTGGCTGTACGCCTGCACGGTCGTGATCGCGCTGAAGAAGGCGGACTGAAGGAGCCCACCGATGAATCGCATGCAACAACGCGTTTACACCGGCGGCACCCTGATCGTGCTGGCCGC
>JBEQAM010000167.1:0-5231 GCA_041640375.1 Rehaibacterium sp.
CCATGAACACCCGTCTTCCGCTCCGCTCCACGGCCCGCGCGCTCTCCCTGGCGGTCACGATGTCCGTCCTGGCGGCTTGCGGCGGCCAGGGCGCACCCGCCGCCCCGGCGGCACGCACGGCGGAGCCAGGGCAGGGCGCCGCCAAGCTCGATGCGGTGCCGGTGGAGGTCGCCAAGGCCAGCCGGCGGGCCATTTCCGCCAGCTACAGCGGCACGGCGACGCTCGACGCACCAGCCGAGGCCCAGGTCGTGGCCAAGACCACCGGCGTCATCCTGCGCCTGATGGCCGAGGAGGGCGATGTGGTCCAGGCCGGCCAGGTGCTGGCCCGCCTCGACCCTGATCGCAAGGAGCTGGCGCTGGCGCAGAGCCAGGCGCAACTGAGGAAACTGGAGAGCGAATTCAAGCGATCGCAGGAGCTGTTCGCCCGCCAGCTGGTCAGCGCCGATGCACACGAGAAGCTTCGCTCGGAGCTGGAGATCCAGCGCGCCGCCGTGGACATCATGCGGCTGGAGTTGTCCTACACCCATGTCGTCGCACCGATCTCGGGCGTCGTCGCCCAGCGCATGGTCAAGGAAGGCAATCTGGTCCAGACCAATGCACCGCTGTTCCGCATCGTCGATACCTCGCGTCTGGAAGCGGTGCTGAACGTGCCCGAACGCGAACTGGCGACGATGAAGCCGGGCCTGCCGGTGAGGATGCACGTCGACGCTGTGCCGGGTGTGGCCTTCGAAGGCAAGGTCGATCGCGTCGCGCCGGTGGTCGATTCGGGCAGCGGCACGTTCCGCGTGGTTACGACCTTCCAGGGGGCGGAGCTGCTTCGCCCGGGCATGTTCGGGCGGGTCGAAGTGGTCTACGACCAACGTGCGGATGTGTTGGTCGTTCCCCGCGACGCACTGGTGGAAGGCGATGGCGTGACCGCAGTGTTCGCCGTGCGCGATGGCAAGGCGGTACGCACGCCGGTGCAGCTGGGCTATGTCAACGGCAGCTTCGCCGAGGTGCGTGCTGGCCTCGATGAGGGCGACCAGGTGGTGACGGTCGGCAAGGTCACGTTGCGCGATGGCGCCAGCGTGGAGGTGGTGAATGCGCCCGCGCTCGGCGACGGCAATCAGGTCGCCAAGCTGGGCAACAACGGAGCGGCCTCCGAATGAGTCTGGTCGAATTCTCCACCCGCCGTCGCGTGACCATCGCGATGGCGACGGTCACCTTCGTCCTGTTCGGACTGATCGCCCTCAAGGATCTGAAGGTGAATCTGCTGCCGGACCTGAGCTATCCCACGCTCACGGTGCGCACCGAGTACACCGGCGCGGCGCCCAGCGAGATCGAGAACCTCATCACCGAACCGGTCGAGGAGGCGGTCGGGGTGGTGAAGAACCTGCGCAAGCTGCGTTCGGTGTCGCGCACCGGTCAGAGCGACGTGATCCTGGAGTTCGCCTGGGGCACGGACATGGACCGGGCCAGCATGGAAGTGCGCGACAAGCTGGAGGTGCTGCGTCTGCCGCTGGAGGCGAAAAAGCCCGTGCTGCTGCGCTTCAACCCGTCCACCGAGCCGATCATGCGCCTGGTCCTCTCGGGGCAGGGCGAGGCGGCTGGTAACGAAGTGGCCGAACTGATGCGCCTGCGCCGCTTTGCAGACGAGGAACTGAAGAAGCGCCTGGAACCGGTCGAGGGTGTGGCCGCGGTCAAGGTGTCCGGCGGACTGGAGGACGAGGTGCAGGTCGAGATCGACCAGCAGCAGCTCGCCCGCCTGAAGCTGTCGGTCGGCCAGGTGATCGACAGGCTGCGGCAGGAGAACGTCAACATTTCCGGTGGACGTATCGAGGAGGGCAGCCAGCGATACCTCGTCCGCACCATCAACCAGTTCGCCAATCTCGACGAGATGCGCGAGCTGCTGGTGACCAATCTCGATGGTGTGCCGATCCGGCTGCGCGATGTCGCCACGATCCGTCAGGGCTTCAAGGAGCGTGAGGCGGTCATCCGCCTCGGTGGCCGTGAGGCCGTGGAGCTGGCGATCTACAAGGAAGGCGACGCCAACACCGTCACCGTTGCCGAGAACGTCCATCGGGTGCTCGAACGCCTGCGCAAGGACTTGCCGCCCGACGCGCAGCTGACCGAGGTCGACGACCAGTCGGTGTTCATCAAGCAGGCATTGAGGGAAGTGCGCAGCGAGGCGCTGATTGGTGGCTCGCTGGCGATCCTGATCATCTTCTTTTTCCTGCGCAACGGCTGGAGCACGCTCGTGATCGGCCTGTCGCTGCCGATCTCGATCATCGCTACGTTCTTCTTCATGGGGCAGCTCGGACTGAGTCTGAACGTCATGTCGCTGGCTGGTTTGGCGCTGGCCACCGGCATGGTGGTGGACGATTCGATCGTGGTGCTCGAGAGCATCGCCAAGGCGCGCGAACGCGGGCTGGGCATCCTCGAAGCGGCGGTGCAGGGCACCCGCGAGGTCAGCATGGCGGTGGTGGCCTCCACCCTGACGACCGTGGCGGTGTTCTTCCCGCTGGTCTTCGTGCACGGCATCGCCGGCCAGCTGTTCCGCGATCAGGCGCTGACCGTCACCATCGCGATGCTGATGTCGCTGCTGGTCTCGCTGACCTTGATTCCGATGCTGTCCTCGCTGAAGGCGAAGGCGCCGATGGGCTATCGCCCGGAAACCGGTGGCGACGCCCGGCCCGTCTGGAAACAGATCCTGGCCTACGGACTGGGACTGGCGCGTTGGCCGTTGGGTGGACCCTTGCCGCCGGCACTGCGCGGCGGACTGTTCCTGCTCGCGCTGCCGCTCAAGCTGGTGCCCCTGGTGCTGGTCGGCATCGTGATGCTGCTGGCCATGCTGGCGCCGCTGCTGCTGTTCGCCGCAAGCTGGCTGGCCACCACGGCCGGCCGCCTGCTGACCGCCACCGTCGGCCGCCTGCTGCATGTCCTGGGCGCTCTGCTGATGCGCGGTTACGGGCGCGCCGAACGCTTCTACGTCCGGGTCTTGCCGCAGGCGCTGGAGCGCCCCGCGCTCGTGCTGGCGACCGCCACGCTGGCCTTCGCCGCTGCGATGGCGCTGGTGCCGACGATGGGCATGGACCTGATTCCGCAGTTGGCGCAGGACCGCTTCGAGATGACCGCCAAGCTGCCGGCCGGCACCCAGTTGCGAGACACCGATGCGCTGGTGCGCGACCTGCAGGCAGCACACGCGAACGACCCGGGCGTTCGCACCATCTACGGCGTGAGCGGCAGTGGCACGCGGCTGGATGCCAACCCGACCGAGTCGGGCGAAAACATCGGCAAGCTCACCGTGGTGCTGGAACGCGGTGCCGGCGCGCGCGCCGAAGCCGCAGCCATCGAGCGCCTGCGCGCCACCATGCAGCGCTACCCGGGCGTCGACGTGAAGTTCGGCCGTCCGGAGCTGTTCAGCATGGCGACGCCGGTCGAAATCGAACTGCGCGGCAGCGATCTCGGCGCGCTGGAGCGCGCTGGTCGCGACCTGGCCGAACGCATGGCCAGCGACGACCGTTTCGCCGACATCAAGACCACCGTCGAAGGCGGCTTTCCGGAAATCCAGATCCGTTTCGACCAGGAGCGCGCCGCCGCGCTCGGCCTGACCACGCGCCAGATCGCCGACCAGGTGGTCCGCAAGGTACGCGGCGAGGTGGCTACGCGCTACAGCTTCCGCGACCGCAAGATCGACGTGCTGGTGCGGGCGCAAGAGTCCGACCGCGCCTCGGTGGCCGATATCCGGCGCCTGATCGTCAACCCGGAAAGCGAGCGCCCGGTGACGCTGGACGCGGTGGCCGAAGTGATCGCCACGACCGGTCCGAGCGAGATCCACCGCGCCGACCAGAGCCGCGTCGCCATCGTCTCGGCCAACCTGCGGCATGGCGACCTCGGCTCGGCCGTGGCCGCGGTGCAGCGGATGGTCGCCGAGAAGCCGCTGACGGCCGGCGTGCGCATGCATATCGGCGGCCAGGGTGAGGAGCTGGATGCCTCGACGGCGTCGCTGCTGTTCGCTTTCGGCCTGGCGATCTTCCTGGTCTATCTGGTGATGGCTTCGCAGTTCGAGTCGCTGCTGCACCCGTTCGTCATCATGTTCACCATTCCGCTCGCCGTGGTCGGCGCCGTGCTCGCCCTGATGTTGACGGGCAATTCGTTGTCGGTCGTGGTGTTCATCGGCCTGATCCTGCTGGCCGGCATCGTGGTCAAGAACGCCATCGTGCTGATCGACCGCATCAACCAGCTGCGAATCGCCGGCGTGCCGAAGCGGCGCGCCATCCTGGAAGGTGCCGAGGCGCGCCTGCGGCCGATCGTGATGACCACGATGACCACCGTGTTCGGCTTCATGCCGCTGGCGCTGGGACTTGGCGAGGGTGCCGAGGTGCGCGCGCCGATGGCGATCACGGTGATCGGCGGTCTGGTGGTGTCCACCCTGCTGACGCTGGTGGTCATCCCGGTCGTATACGACCTGCTCGACCGCAAGACCGACGAGGCCTATGCCGCACGCAACAGGCCGCTGTCGACAGACGAGGGCGCAGGGGAGGCCGTGGCATGAGCGGGCAGAGACGCTGGAGCCTGGCGGAGCTGAGCCTGCGCAGGCCGGTCACGGCGACGATGTTCTTCGTCTCGATGATCGCGATCGGCCTGATCGCTGCGTTCCGACTGCCACTGGCCTTTTTCCCCGAATTCGACGCGCCCTTCATCTTCGTCGACTTTCCTTATCCCGGCTCGACGCCGGAAGAGGTCGAGCGCACGATCACCCGGCCCGCCGAGGAGGTGCTGTCGACGCTCTCGGGCATCAAGCGGATGCGCTCGACCTCGCGTGCCGACGGTGTCGGCATCGAGATGCAGTTCAGCTGGGGCCGCGATGTCGAGGTCGTGGCTTCGGAGGCGCGCGAGCGGCTGGACGCGATCCGCGACGAACTGCCCGACGACCTGCAGCGCTACTTCGTGCTGAAGTTCTCCAGCACCGACACGCCGGTGCTGCGTGTCCGCTTCGCCAGCGATCGCGACCTCACCACGAGCTGGGACCTGCTCGATACGCAGGTCAAGCGCCGGCTGGAACGCTTGCCCGGCGTCGCGCGCGTCGACATCTCCGGTGTCGCGCCGCCCGAGGTCGAGATCGCGATCTCGCCCGATCGGCTCAGCGCTCACGGCATCGGCCTGAACGAGCTGGCGCAGCGGCTTCAGGCCGCCAACTTCTCGCTCTCTGCCGGCCAGATCGACGACGGCACCCGGCGTCTGCGGGTGCA
>JBEQAM010000168.1:0-2715 GCA_041640375.1 Rehaibacterium sp.
TCACCGTCGAAGCAGAAATAGACGTCGCCGGCATTGCGGAACAGCAGCTCGGCGTGGTCGGGCGTGGTGGCGGTGCCGAGCGTGGCGACGGCGGTATTGATGCCATACTGGAACAGCGCCACCACGTCCATGTAGCCCTCGACCACGATCAGCCGTGGGATCTTCGAATGCGCCTGCCGCACCTGCCACAGGCCGTACAGCTCGCGGCCCTTGTGGAATAGCGGGGTTTCGGGCGAGTTGAGGTATTTGGGGCGGTCGTCCTTCTCCAGCACGCGGCCGCCGAAGGCGATCACCCGGCCGCGGCGGTCGTGGATCGGGAAGATCACCCGGTCGCGGAATTTGTCGTAGACGCGGCCGGAGTCGCTCTTCGAAAGCAGGCCGACCTTGTCGAGCAGGGCGAGCCGGCGTTCGTCGGTGCCGAGCGCGGCCTTGAGCGCGTCCCAAGCATCGGGCGCGTAGCCGATGCCGAAGCGGGCGCGGTTGTCGGCGTCGACGCCGCGCTTGTCGAGGTAGGCCTGCGCCTTCGCGCTGGCCGCGAGCTGCTGCTGGAAGAACTTCGCCGCCGCCTCGCAGGCAGCGTAAAGCTCGCTGAAGTCGCCGCGCTGGTGCTGCTGACGTGTCTCGCGCGGCACCTCGATGCCGGCGCGCCTGGCCAGCTCCTCGACCGCATCGAGGAACTCCAGCCGGTCGTAGTCCATCAGGAACTTGATCGCCGTGCCGTGCGCGCCGCAGCCGAAGCAGTGGTAGAACTGCTTGGTCGGCGAGACGGTGAAGCTGGGCGAACGCTCGTCGTGGAACGGGCAGCGCGCCGTGTATTCGCGCCCCTGCCGCTTGAGCGGCACGCGCGCGCCGATCACCTCGACGATGTCGGTGCGCGCAAGCAGGTCGTCGATGAAGGCGTCGGGGATGCGGCCCATAGGCGGCTAGGATGCCATGCCACCAACGCTGCCGGGACGGCTACGATTCGGTTTCGATGGCAGCGGAGATGCGTGCATGTTTCTCGGACATTTCGGCGTGGCTTTCGCCGCCAAACGGCTGGCGCCGCGCGCCTCGTTGGCGATGCTGTTCGTCGCCTCGCAGTTCATCGACCTGCTGTGGCCGCTGTTGGTGCTGGCCGGCGTCGAGCGGCTGCGTATCGTGCCGGGCATCACCACGGTCAACCCGCTGGATTTCGTCCATTACCCCTGGTCGCACAGTCTGTTGATGGCGCTGGTCTGGGGTGTGCTGCTGGGCGGTGCGTACTGGTGGTGGCGACGCCGCGGGCACGAGGCGGTCGTGGTCGGTCTGCTGGTGCCCAGCCACTGGCTGCTCGACCTGCTGGTGCACCGGCCGGACCTGCCGTTGGCACCAGGGCTGGAGACGGTGGTGGGTTTCGGCGGCTGGCAGTCGCTCGGGCTGTCGCTGGCGCTCGAGCTGGGCCTGTTCGTGGCCGGGCTCGCGATCTATCTGTGGACCATGCGCGACCGGCTGCGCCCCGTCTGGCTTGGCCTGCTGGTGGCCTCGCTGCTGGCGATCCACGCCGGCTCGCTGTGGGGGCCGATGCCGTCCAGCCCGGAGGTGGTGGCGGTCAGTGCACTGGGGATATGGCTGTTCGTCGGGCTGGCGTGGCTGGCCGAGCGGGGCCGCGGGGCGGGCACGTAGCGGCGCCGCCAGCCGCGGCCGGGCGGCCCGCGGGGCTCGATCCGCTGGTGCCGCTCAGCCGGCCAGCAGTCGCTTCATCAGTGCCGAGGCCTGGCCCATATCGGCGCGGCCGGCGATGCGCGGCTTGAGCACCGCCATCGCCTTGCCCATGTCCTGGGGCCCGGTGGCGCCGGCCTCGGCGATCGCGGCGTGCACGGCGGCCTCCAGCGCGGCGGCGTCCAGCGGCGCCGGCAGGTAGGCCTGGATCACGCCGATCTCGTAGCGCTCCTGCGCGGCCAGGTCCTCGCGGCCGGCGGCCTCGTACTGGCTCAGCGAGTCCTTGCGCTGCTTGAGCATCTTCTCCAGCACCGCCAGCACCTGGGCGTCGTCGAGCTCGACGCGTTCGTCGACCTCGCGCTGCTTGACCGCGGCCTGCATCAGCCGGATCACCTGCAGGCGCGGCTTGTCGCCACCCTTCATGGCGGCCTTCATGTCGTCGGTCAGGCGGGCCTTGAGGCTCATCGCGGCTACTCCGGCAGGCGGTAAATCGGGGGCACAGAAACGCAAAAAGCCGGCGGCGCAGGGCGCGGCCGGCTTCCCGCGGGGCGCAGCGGCTCAGTACAGGCGCTGGCGCTTGGTCACGTCGCGACCGACGCGACGCAGATGACGCTTCACCGCGGCGGCGCGCTTGCGCTTGCGCTCCTGGGTCGGCTTCTCGTAGAACTCACGCTTGCGGGTCTCGGCCAGGATGCCGGCCTTCTCGCAGGTGCGCTTGAAGCGACGCAGCGCAAACTCGAACGGCTCGTTCTCGCGGACTTTGACGTTGGGCATTGGGTGATCTCGGTTCGGGTTTTGGCCCGACGAGTCGGGCGAGCCGCGTATGATACGCCCCTGACACCGCCGCGCGCAAGCCAAGTGGCTGAAATCCGGCCCGATGGGCCGCTCGTGGCTGGATTCCCGCCCCGCCGCCCCCATTCCCCGACCATGCGCGTTCTCGGCATCGAAACCTCCTGCGACGAAACCGGCGTGGCCGTCTACGACACCACCGCCGGCCTGCGCGCGCATGCGCTGTACAGCCAGGTGGCCCTGCATGCC
>JBEQAM010000168.1:2725-5203 GCA_041640375.1 Rehaibacterium sp.
GCATGCCGAGTACGGCGGAGTGGTGCCGGAGCTGGCCAGCCGCGACCACGTGCGCAAGTTGCTGCCGCTGATCCGGCAGACCCTGGCCGAGGCCGGGCTGACCGTCGACGACCTCGACGGCGTGGCCTACACCGCCGGCCCGGGCCTGATCGGCGCCCTGCTGGTCGGTGCCGGGGTGGCGCGGGCGCTGGCCTGGGCGCGGGAGATCCCCGCCATCGGTGTGCACCACATGGAGGGCCACCTGCTGGCCCCGCTGCTGGAGGACGACCCGCCGCAGCCGCCATTCGTCGCCCTGCTGGTGTCCGGCGGCCACACCCAGCTGGTGGCGGTGGAGGGCATCGGCGACTACCGCCTGCTCGGCGAGACCCTAGACGACGCCGCTGGCGAGGCTTTCGACAAGACCGCCAAGCTGATGGGCCTGCCGTATCCGGGCGGCCCCGAGCTGGCGAAGCTGGCCGGACAGGGGCGGCCGGACGTGTACAGCTTCGCGCGGCCGATGACCGACCGTCCCGGGCTGGACTTCAGCTTCTCCGGGCTCAAGACCCAGGTGCTGCTGGCCTGGCAGAAGTCCGACCGCAGCGCGCAGACCCGTGCCGACATCGCCCGCGGCTTCGAGGAGGCGGTGGTCGACACGCTGGCGATCAAGTGCCAGCGCGCGCTGGAGCAGACCGGCCACCGCACCCTGATCGTCGCCGGTGGGGTCGGCGCCAACCGCCGGCTGCGCGACAGACTCGACGCGCTGGCCCGGCGACGCGGCCTGCGCGTGTGCTTTCCGCGGCCGGCGTTCTGCACCGACAACGGCGCGATGATCGCCTTCGCCGGCGCGCTGCGGCTGGCTGCCGGCCAGCACGCGCCTGCGGCGGTCGCCGTGCAGCCGCGCTGGGACATGGCCTCGCTGTCGCCGGTCGCCTTGTGAGGTTCCGCGGCTAAACTGCACGGCATGGACTACCTCGACCGCACGCAGGCGTCGTCAGTTGCCGGTGGCAGGGCGCCCATGCCGCCGGTGGCGGTCTGCCCGGTCGTGACCGCAGGCGCTCGTCGGACGGAGCCGCGCGGCTGATATGGACCAGGTATTCGTCGAGGGCCTGGAGGTCGAAACCCTGATCGGTCTCTACGACTTCGAGCGTGCTGCGCGCCAGCCATTGGTGTTCGACATCGCGTTGGACTTCGATAACCGGCGTGCCGGACGCAGCGACGACATCATCGACACGCACGACTATGCGCGTATCGTCGAAGCCGTGCGGGAGTTCGTCGTCGCAAGAGAGGACGTGCTGATCGAGCGGCTCGCCGAGGCGCTGTGCACGCATCTCGCCGATCGTTTTCGGCCGGCAGGCATCGAGCTGCGAGTGCGCAAGCCGCAGGCGGCGAAGATGCTCGGCTGCGCTGCCGTCGGCGTCGTGCTCAGGCGCAGGTTCCGGGGGATGTAGGCGCCATGCAGGCGTGGTTGCTGATGCTGGGCTCCAATCTGTCGGACGATTCGAAGTTGCGGCAGGCGTTGCGCCGCCTGGAGGCGCTCGGCCGCGTCCAGTTGCTGGGTGAAGTTCGCCATTTGCCGCCACGTTCCGGGGCCGGGGCGTGGTACTTCAACGCGTTGGCCGTCGTGGAGTCGGCGCTCGACGCCGTGGCATTCCGCGACGCCCTCGTCGCCATCGAGACCGAACTCGGGCGTGACCGCGGCACGCCCTGGCGGGTCGATATCGACATCGACCCGTTGGCATGCCGATGCGGCGGCGAGTGGGTCGCCGATCCGCACGCGCTCGACAAGGGAGAGCTGGAGCGGCCGCCAGCCGCCGAGCTGCTTCGGGCTTCGGGTATCCTCGTCCACCAGGCCAGATAGGGACATCGAGATGCCGCTGCAACGATTCGTGGTGCATATTCCGCGCTGGTTGCGCTGGGGCCTGCTGGTAGTGCTGGGCCTGCTGGTGCTCGGGTTCTCGCTCGGGTTTTTCCTCGGTATCGGACGACCCGAGTTCCGCGACTGGGCGCAGCCCTCGGTGGCCATCGTGCAGATCGCGCTGACCGGCCTGGCCTACGTGACGTTGTTGTTCTTCACCGAGTCGGGACAAAGCCCGCGCGCGCTGCAGGCGCGCAGCGACGCGGTGCTCACGCGCCTGTTGCCCGACAGTTTCTCCCGCATCACCGATATTCGGGGCGAACCGGTCGCGGTCGCGGCTGGCGCCGGCAGCGGCATCGTCGGCCGCGCCTACACGCTGGAGACGCCGAACACCCGTCTGCGGCTGTGGGTAGGCCTGAACGTGCATCGGGCGATCGTTGCGTATTTCTGCGAGCTGCCCGATGACGAGACCGATGAGGCTTTTCGTGGCCGCCTGCGGCGCGTCTTCGAGAACACCATCAATGGCGCCAGAGCGGTCGGCTACGATGAGCCGAACATCCAGATCGAGCAGATCGACGGTTACCGCTTCGCCAGCATCTGGCTGACCTGGAATCTCGAGGGGAAGGAAGACTTCCTCGGGGGGG
>JBEQAM010000169.1:0-5200 GCA_041640375.1 Rehaibacterium sp.
GGTGAGCACGCGCCGCTCCGCCATGTACAGCGCGTGCGGCCGCTCGCGGCGCGTGGCCGCCTGCAGGGCGGCCAGCGCCTGGCGCGCCTTGAGCCGCTCCACGCCGGCCAGGCCGCCCAGCGCTGGATCGCTCTCGAGCGCCCGCAGCTCCGCCATCAGGCGGTCGTAGTCGGGATCCGGCTGACCCTGCGCCATCGCCAGTGGCGTCGCCAGCGCCAGCCCCAGCACACAGACACGCAGCAGCAGGCTCATGGCTGACGCCCCTCGCCGAGCAGGCTGCGCCGCAGCGACGCGTTCTGCTCGGTCTTCTGTTCGACCTCGGCGCGCCAGGCGGCGGCGCGGCTACGCGCGATCGCCAGCGAGGCCTCGGCTTCGGCCTGCTCGGCGAGCTGGCGGGCCTCGTCGTACTTGCCCCGTGCCATGGCCGCCTGGGCCTCCTCGAGCCGTATCCGTGCCAGGCGCAGCTCGTCGGGCGCGAACCGCTCGGCCCGCACTTCGCGGGCGCCGGCCAGCGCGACCTCGGCGGCGTCGAGCTGGAGGGTGGGCGGCGGCGCGCTGGCGCAGCCGGCCAGCGCCAGCATCGCCAAAACGGGAAGCGTTCGATGGATTTTTGCGCCCGATGATGTCATAACAAAAACCGCTGTCCGGTCGTCGCGACCGATGCGGCTATTGTGTTGGGCCGCCCCCCGGCACGCAACCGCGACCGGCCGCATCCACGCACGGGGAGAGATTACAGCGCATGGACATCGGCTATTTCCTGAAGCTGATGACGGAAAAGAACGCGTCCGACATGTTCCTGACCACGGGCGCGCCAGTGCACATCAAGGTCGAGGGCAAGCTCTACCCCCTCGGCAACACCGGCCTGCCGGCCGGCATGGTCAAGAAGATCGCCTACTCGCTGATGGACGAGGGCCAGGTGCCGCAGTTCGAACGCGACCTGGAATTCAACATGGCGATCGCGGTGAAGGACGCCGGCCGCTTCCGCGTCAACGTGTTCAAACAGCGCGGCGAAGTCGGCATGGTGATCCGCGCGATCAAGAGCGAGATCCCGAGCATCGAGCAGCTGCGGCTGCCCGCCATCCTCAAGGACATCATCATGGAGCCGCGCGGCCTGGTGCTGGTGGTCGGCTCCACCGGCTCGGGCAAGTCGACCACGCTGGCGGCGATGATCGACTATCGCAACACGCACTCGTGCGGTCACATCCTCACCATCGAGGATCCGATCGAGTTCCTGCACCGGCACAAGAAATCGCTGGTCAACCAGCGCGAGGTCGGCATGGATACCCATGCCTTCCACAACGCCCTGAAGAACGCCATGCGCGAAGCGCCGGACGTGATCCTGATCGGCGAGATCCTCGACTCGACCACGATGGAGTCGGCGATCGCCTTCGCCGAGACCGGTCACCTGTGCCTGGCCACGCTGCACTCCAACAACGCCGACCAGACCCTCGAGCGCATCCTCAACTTCTTCCCCGAGGCTGCGCACAAGAACGTGCTGATGAACCTGGCGCTGAACCTCAAGGCGGTCATCTCGCAGCGCCTGGTGGTCGGCAAGGACGGCAAGCGCCTGCCGGCGGTGGAAATCCTGATCAACACCCCGATGATCCGCGACCTGATGCGCCGCGGTGAGACCCACGCCATCAAGGATGCGATGGAGAAGTCGCTGCAGGAAGGCATGCAGACCTTCGACCAGTCGCTCTACCGCCTCTACAAGGAAGGCAAGATCGACCTGGAGGAGGCGCTGCGCAAGGCCGACTCGCGCGACGGGCTGTCGCTGAAGATCCGCCTCTCCGAGGGCGCCTCGGGCGAGCACGACCCGTACGCCGACGTGTTCAACGTCGACGACACCCAGCACCAGTTCTGACCCTCGCCGGCGCGCTGCGCCGGCACCCCGTCACTGTTGCGACGGCGCGTCCGGCTGCCGCTCGGGACGCGCCGCCTCGAAGGCCGGCAGCGCCTCGCAGACGGCCTGGATGCGCCGGATCGTCGGGAACGGCTCCAGATCCACGCCGAACCGCCGGGCATTGTAGACCTGCGGCACCAGGCAGCAGTCGGCCAGGGTCGGCGTGTCGCCCTCGCAGAATTCGCCGGTCGCGGGGCTTTCCTGCAGCAGCCGCTCGAGGGCGGTGAAGCCCTCCTGTATCCAACGCCTCACCCACAGCTCGCGCTCGGGCTGCGGCACGTTCCAGGTCTGCTCGAAAAACTGCAGCACGCGCAGGTTGTTCAGCGGGTGGATGTCGCAGGCGATCAGCTGGGCGATGCCGCGCACGCGCGCGCGGTCGCGCGCGGTGGCCGGCAGCAGCGGCGGATCGGGCCAGGTCTCGTCCAGATACTCGATGATCGCCAGCGACTGCCGCAGCACGCGGCTGCCGTGGAGCAGCACCGGCACCAGCTCCTGCGGATTGAGCTGACGGTAGCCGTCGCTGTGCTGCTCGCCGCCGTCGCGCAGCAGATGCACTGGCACCGACTCGTAGGTCAACCCCTTGAGGTTGAGCGCGATCCTGACCCGATAGGCGGCACTGGATCGCCAGTAGCCGTACAGCCGCAACGCCTCGTTCACGTTCCTCGGTCCCCTGCGGTTGCCATCGAAGACGCGGCCTCGCCGCATCCCGCCATCCCCCGCGACGAGGCTAGCGCGCGGGCACCGCGAAAGGAAGCCGGCGCGCCGATTCTGCCGACGGCCGGCCTGCCGCCGCGGGATCAGCGCGGCTCGTAACGCGCGATCGTCTGCTCGATCGCGCCGAAGATGCTGCGGCCCTCGCGGTCGAACATCTCGATGCGCACCGTGTCGCCGAACTTCATGAACGGGGTGAGCGGCTTGCCGTGCTCGAGCGTTTCGACCGTGCGCTTTTCGGCGAAGCAGGACGCGCCCAGCGACGTGTCCTGGTTGGCGACGGTACCCGAGCCGACGAGGGTGCCGGCCGACAGCGGGCGGGTCTTGGCCGCATGGGCGACCAGCTGCGCGAAGTCGAACTGCATGTCGACGCCGGCCTCCGGTGCGCCGAACCACTCGCCATTGATGTGGGTCACCAGCGGCAGGTGCACCTTGTTGCCCCGCCAGGCCTCGCCCAGCTCGTCCGGCGTGACGAACACCGGGCTCAGCGCCGAGCGCGGCTTGGACTGCAAAAAACCGAAGCCCTTGGCCAGCTCGGCCGGGATCAGGTTGCGCAGGGAGACGTCGTTGACCAGCCCGATCAGCTGAATGTGTGCGGCGGCCTGTTCCGGCGTCACCGCCATCGGCACGTCGTCGGTCACCACCACGATCTCGGCCTCCAGGTCGATGCCGTAGGCCTCGTCCGCCACCAGCACCGGATCGCGCGGGCCGTAGAAGCCGGCACTGG
Organism: Rehaibacterium sp.; assembly: GCA_041640375.1. Lineage (GTDB taxonomy): Bacteria > Pseudomonadota > Gammaproteobacteria > Xanthomonadales > Xanthomonadaceae > Rehaibacterium. The sequence goes on from JBEQAM010000169.1 coordinate 3,342, forward strand.
TCGCCTGGTACATCAGCGGATCGGTGTAGAACGACTCGGGCACCTCGGCGCCGCGCGCGCGGCGCACCCGCTCCACATGCGGCAGGTAGGCCGAGCCGTCGACGAATTCGTAGGCCCGCGGCAGCGGCGCGGCGAGCTGGGCCACATCCAGCGCGAAGGCGCCGGCGGCCGTGCCGGCATCGAGGCTCTCATACAGCGCGTTCAGACGCGGCGCGAGGTTTTGCCAGTCTTCCAGCGCGCGCTGCAGCGTGTCGGCGATGCCGGTGGCCTTGACCGCCTTGGACAGATCGCGGCTGACGACGACCAGCGTGCCGTCGCGACCGCCTTCCTTGAGAGAGCCCAGTTTCATGTGTGCGTGCCCAGTTCCGTTGGCGCGAATGGATGCGCCGGCTGCGAAAGGTTTCAAGTGTAACCGATGCCTTGTCCGGCCAGGCGGGCGCATGCCTGCCTGATGGCCAGTCGCGGCCAAACAAAAAGGCCCCGCAAACGCGGGGCCTCGATGTGGCAGGGGGACTAGGATTCGAACCTAGATTGACGGAGTCAGAGTCCGCTGTCCTACCGTTAGACGATCCCCCTAAACCGGGAGCGCCCGGATCAGCGCTTGGAGAACTGGGTGGCGCGGCGGGCCTTGTGCAGACCGACCTTCTTGCGCTCGACCTCGCGGGCATCGCGGGTCATGTAACCCGCCTTGCGCAGCTCGGGCTTGAGGTTCTCGTCGTACTCGACCAGGGCGCGGGCCAGGCCCAGGCGGATGGCGCCGGCCTGGCCGGTGCTGCCGCCGCCCTCGACGGTGACCTTGACGTCGAACTTCTCGGCCAGCCGGGTCAGTTCGAGCGGCTGGCGCACGATCATGCGCGCGGTCTCACGGCCGAAGAACTCGTCCAGCGAGCGGTCGTTGACGGTGATGCTGCCCTTGCCCGGGCGCAGGAACACGCGGGCGGTCGAGGACTTGCGGCGGCCGGTGCCGTAGTACTGCTGCAGTGCCATGGTCGGATCCGTTAGATGTCCAGCGCCTGCGGCTGCTGGGCGGTGTGCGGGTGGTTCGGGCCGGCGTAGACCTTGAGCTTCCTGAACATCGCGCGGCCGAGCGGGTTCTTCGGCAGCATGCCCTTGACGCCGATCTCGATGGCGCGCTCGGGGTGCTTGTCGAGCATCTGGCCCAGGGTCTCGGTCTTCAGGTTGCCGACGTAGCCGGTGAAGCGGTGGTACTTCTTGTCCTGGAGCTTGTTGCCGGTGACGGCGATCTTCTCGGCATTGACGACCACGATGTAGTCGCCCGTGTCGACGTGCGGGGTGAACACCGGCTTGTGCTTGCCGCGGAGACGGCGCGCGAGTTCCGAGCAGAGGCGGCCGAGCGTCTTGCCGGTCGCATCCACCACGTACCAGTCGCGCTGCACGGTTTCCGGCTTGGCGCTGAAAGTCTTCATGACAGCTCCGAAACGGAGAAAGCGAAAACGAAAGGAGCGGAATGATAACCCGCCCCCGCAAGCGCCGCAAGCCCGCCGGACGGCGTGCTAGCATCGACCGGATGGCCCCGACGCCCGTCCCGTCCGACGCTCCCGACCCGCTGGTGGCGCTGGCGGACCGCTGCGTGCAGTGCGGGCTGTGCCTGCCGCATTGCCCGACCTACCGGCTCGACCGCTGCGAGGCCGAGTCCCCGCGTGGGCGGATCGCACTGGCGCGCGGCCTGGCGACCGGGTGGCTGGCCCCCTCCCCGGCCGGCGACGCCCACCTCGACCATTGCCTGGGCTGCCGCCGCTGCGAGGCGGTCTGCCCGGCCGGGGTGCGTTACGACGAGCTGCTGGTCGAAACCCGCCGCCGGCAACGGCTGCGCCGCCGGCCCGGCCTGCGCCAGCGCC
>JBEQAM010000170.1:0-5154 GCA_041640375.1 Rehaibacterium sp.
AACACCATCAATGGCGCCAGAGCGGTCGGCTACGATGAGCCGAACATCCAGATCGAGCAGATCGACGGTTACCGCTTCGCCAGCATCTGGCTGACCTGGAATCTCGAGGGGAAGGAAGACTTCCTCACCCACCCACCCACCCAGCTGTTCTTCGCCCAGGACGTGGCGCTGATGACGCAGTCCTTCCTGCGTACCGCGCAACGGCATGGCATCCGCATGGCCACGCCGATCGAGCCGATGCCGCTGTGATTGCCGTCAGGTCGCCAGCAGGCGGCCGCCATCCACCGGCAGTATCGCGCCGGTCGTGTAGCGTGCATCCAGCAGCAGGAAGCGCACCGCCTCGGCGACGTCGTCCGGGCTGCCCAGCCGGCGCAGCGCGGTCTGTTCGCGCACCACCGCCTCGGTCTCGGCCTTGAACGGATTGGTCGACCACAGCACCGTGCCCGGTGCGACGCCATTGACGCGGACCTGGGGGCCGAGCGACTGCGCCAACGAAAAGGTCAGCATCCGCAGCGCCGACTTGGCCATGCAGTAGACGGGGTGGTCGGCCAACGGCCGCTCGGCATAGATGTCGAGAATGTTGACGATCGCGCCGCCTGCCGCGCGCAGGTGCGGGGCGGCCGCCTGGGCGAGAAACAATGGCGCCTTGGCATTGGAGGCGAACAGCTCCTCCCAGTGCGCCTCGGTGATGGTGCCCAGCGGGGTGGCGTAGAAGGTCGAGGCGTTGTTGACCAGGCCGTCGAGCCGGCCGAAGTGGGCGGCGGTGCGTTCGACCAGGCCGGGCAGGGCGGTGGTATCGGCCAGGTCGGCCTGCAGGGCGAGGGTGCTGCCCGGGCGCTCGGCTTCCAGCTCCTCCATCAGGGCCTGCATCTGCTCGGCCGAGTGGCGGTAGTGCAGGGCCAGGTCGCAGCCGGCGGCATGCAGGCGGCGGGCGATGACGGCACCGATGCGCTTGGCGGCGCCGGTGACCAGGACGACGGGGCGGGCGGGGCTCATCGGGGGCTCCGGCGGGAAGGGGGCGCGGCAGTATCGCCGCGACCGGTGAAGCGCGCGTCGGCGCCGCTCACTGCAGTTGCACCCACATCCGCAGCAGCACCGTCATCGCCAGCGGCACGCCCATCAGGGCGATGAAGCGGCGGTGGCGCAGCGGCCAGGCGAACCAGGGGCGGCGGCCGATCTCGTCGAGCAGGCCGAGGAAGGCCACGACCTGTTCGTGACGGCGCCATGGCAGCAGCTGCGGGCGGGCGGCCGATTCGCCGTTCACCTCGCGCAGCACCGGCAGCACGTAGCGGTAGTACAGGTGGTTGTCGAACAGCACCCAGGCGATCGCCAGCAGGGCGACGACGATGAAGTGGCTTTCGATGCTCATCGCCGGCTCACTCGTCGAAGCGCAGGTGCTTGACCGACTTGCCGTGGCGCCGGATCAGCTTGAGCGCCTCGATGCCGATCTGGATGTGGGCCTCGACGAAGTTCTGTGTCACCACCCGGTCACTGGCCTCGGTCTTCACACCCTCGGGGATCATCGGCTGGTCCGACACCAGCAGCAGCGCGCCGGAGGGGATGCCGTTGGCGAAGCCGGCGGAGAAGACCGTGGCCGTCTCCATGTCGATCGCCATGCAACGCAGCCGGCGCAGGTAGGCCTTGAACTCCTCGTCGTGCTCCCAGACCCGGCGGTTGGTGGTGTAGACGGTGCCGGTCCAGTAGTCGTGGCCGAGATCGCGGATCATGGTCGACACCGCGCGCTGCAGGGCGAAGGCGGGCAGCGCCGGCACCTCGGGCGGCAGGTAGTCGTTGGAGGTGCCCTCGCCGCGGATGGCGGCGATCGGCAGGATCAGGTCACCGAGCTGGTTCTTCTTCTTCAGGCCGCCGCACTTGCCGAGGAACAACACGGCCCTGGGGCCGTAGGCGCTGAGCAGGTCCATCACCGTCGCGGCGTTGGCGCTGCCCATGCCGAAGTTGATCATGGTGATGCCGTCGGCGGTGGCGCTGGGCATCGGCCGGTCGCGCCCGACCACCTGCGCGCCGGTCAGGCGCGCGAAGGTGTCCAGGTAGCCGCCGAAATTGGTCAGCAGCACGTGCTGGCCGAAGTTCTCGACCGGTACGCCGGTGTAGCGCGGCAGCCAGTTGGTGACGATCTCGTGTTTGTCCTTCATCCGTGGCGGTCTCCTTTTCGCCGCCATTCTAGACGCCGGTCGCGGCGGGCATGACTTTCGGCCCACTGGCGGCGCGTGCCGAAGCCGGCTAGGGTCGGGGGCCTGCTGCCCCACGACGCGACGAGGAGTTCCCATGCGCAAGCTTGCCCTGACCGGGCTGGCCGCCGCCCTGCTGGCCCTGGGCGGGCCGGCGATGGCCACCGACCCGGCGCCCGGCCCCTATGCGAGCACCTACCGCGCACTGCCGGCGGCGCCGGTGCTGATCCGCAACGCCACCGTGCTGACCGGCACCGGCGAGCGCCTGGACGGCGCCGACGTGCTGATGGCCGATGGCAAGATCGCCGGGGTCGGTCGCGGCCTGCAAGCGCCGGCCGGCGCCCAGGTGGTCGACGGCAGCGGCAAGTGGGTGACGCCCGGCATCATCGACGTGCATTCGCACCTGGGCGTGTATCCGAGTCCCGGTGTGAGCGCGCACAGCGACGGCAACGAGATGACCAACCCGGTCACGCCCCATGTCTGGGCCGAGCACGGTGTATGGACGCAGGATCCGGGCTTCGCCACCGCATTGGCCGGCGGCGTCACCACACTCATGATCCTGCCCGGCTCGGGCAACCTGATCGGCGGCCGCGGCGTGACCCTCAAGAACGTCTACGCCGAGAGCGTGCAGGCGATGAAATTCCCCGGCGCGCCACACGGCCTGAAGATGGCCTGTGGTGAGAACCCCAAGCGCTTTTATGGCGGCAAGGGCCAGTCGCCGATGACCCGCATGGGCAACATGGCCGGCTACCGCGCCGCCTTCATCGATGCCCGCGAGTACCTGCAGCAGCAGCGCGCCGCGCAGGGCGACGGCAAAGGCAGGGGCAAGTCGGCCGGCAACGGCAAGCCACCCAAGCAGGATCTGCGGCTGGAGACGCTGGCCGGCGCGATTGCCGGTGAGATCATGGTGCACATCCACTGCTATCGCGCCGACGAGATGGCGCTGATGCTCGATCTGGCCAAGGAGTTCGGGTTCAGGATCGCCGCCTTCCATCACGGCGTGGAGGCCTACAAGCTGGCCGACCGGCTGGCCGAGGAGGGCGTCTGCGGCGCGCTGTGGGCCGACTGGTGGGGCTTCAAGATGGAGGCCTACGACGGCATCCAGGAGAACATCGCCCTGGTCGACCGTCCCGAGGGCGGTTGCGCCATCGTCCACTCCGACTCGCCCGAGGGCATCCAGCGTCTGAACCAGGAGGCCGCCAAGGTGATGGCCAAGGCACGCCAGGCCGGCATGGACATCCCGCCCGAGCGCGCGATCCGCTGGCTGACCAGCAACGCCGCCCGCGCGCTCGGCATCGCCGAGCTCACCGGCACGCTGGAGGCCGGCAAGATGGCCGACGTGGTGCTGTGGAACGGCAACCCGTTCAGCGTGTACGCCAAGGCCGAGCAGGTCTGGATCGACGGCGCCCGGCTCTACGACCGCAACGACCCGGCCTTGCAGCCGGTTTCGGACTTCATGCTCGGCCAGGAGGTGGCGGAATGAAGCGCATCGCCCTTTTCCTCGCGCTGGCCGCCGCCAGCCTGACCGTGTCTGCGCAGGACCTGCTGATCCGTGGCGCCACCGTCCACACCGCCGGCCCGCTGGGCACACTGCAGGGTGCCGACGTGCTGGTGCAGGGCGGCGTGATCCGCGCCGTCGGGCCCGGCCTGTCCGCGCCGGCCGGCGTGGCCACGGTCGAAGCCGGTGGTCGGCCGCTCACGCCAGGCCTGTTCGCCGGCCTGACCGGTATCGGCCTGGAGGAGGTGTCCGCCGAGCAGCCCACCAACGACACCACGGTGGTGCTCGGCGCGCCGGCGCCGGGCATCGTCGCCCAGACCCGCCCGGAGTTCGACGTCACCCTGGCCTACAACCCGCGCAGCAGCCTGGTGCCGGTGACCCGCATCGAGGGCCTGACCTACACCGTGCTGGCGGCCGGCACCGCCCCGGGCGGCTCGATCATCGCCGGGCAGGGCGGTGCGGTGCGGCTGGACGGCGGCTACGAAGTGCCTTACGCGGGCCGGCGCGCGCTGTTCGTCAACCTGGGCGGCGCCCTCGCCGCGCTGACCGGCAATTCGCGCGCCGGCCAGTACCTGCTGCTGCAGCAGGCCATCGACGAGGCCCGTGGACGCGGTTTGCCGGCCGGCAGTCAGGGGGCGCTGCTCACCCCGGCCGGACGTGCCGCGTTGGCCGGCTACCTCGATCGGCGCGGCAAGGTGGTGGTCACCGTCGACCGCGAGGCCGACATCCGGCAGGTGCTGAAGTTCGCCGAGCGCGAGAAGCTCGATCTGGTGCTGACCGGCGCCGCCGAGGGCTGGCGGGTGGCGCGCGAGCTGGCGGCGGCGCAGGTGCCGGTGTTCGTCGACGGCCTGGCCAACCTGCCGTCGAGCTTCGACAGCCTGGCCGCCACCCTCGAGAACGCCGCCCGCCTGCACGCCGCCGGCGTGCCGGTGAGCTTCACGCAGGGGGGCGATGCCAGCCACAACGCCCGCAAGGTACGCCAGCTGGCCGGCAACGCCGTCGCCCATGGCCTGCCCTGGGAGGCCGGCCTGGCCGCGCTCACCCGGGTCCCGGCCGAAGCCTTCGGTCTGGCCGAGCGGCTCGGCAGCATCGAGGTCGGCAAGCGCGCCGACCTGGTGCTGTGGAGCGGCGATCCGCTCGACGTCGCCCATGCCGCCGAGCAGGTCTGGATCGACGGTCGGGCGATCCCGATGCGTTCGCGCCAGACCGAGCTGCGCGACCGCTACCTGCGCGCTCCCGGCCCGCTGCCGCGCGCCTACCCGACGCGCTGAGCCCCCCGCCCGGGGCGGTCCCCGGCCGCCCCGGACACCGGCCCACGACTGCGCCATCCTTCGCCTCGCCGGCTGCCGCCCCCGCCGGGATTGTCCCGTGGGCGGGCCGGACCTTGCCGCCTCACCGGCTCGACCGCGATTATTATGAGCATAATATGATTGGCATCATATGGAGCCCGTCATGCCCGCCCAGGCC